>NZ_JBFAUZ010000007.1:0-210582 GCF_040679555.1 Spirillospora sp. NPDC052242 | reverse complement strand
GCCCTGCGGCGCGAGACGGGGCCGCGCGCGCCGTCCGGGGCGAGGTCGTCCTTCATGGGCGCGATCCTATGCACCCGGACGACCTCGCCCGGACGGTCTCAATCCGGACGGTCTCAATCCGGACGGTCTCGATCCGGACGGTCTCGATCCGGTCGTGCTCGATCCGGTCGTGCTCGATCCGGTCGTGCTCGATCCGGTCGTGCTCGATCCGGTCGTGCTCGATCCGGTCGTGCTCGATCCGGTCGTGTCACTTCTCGGCGTACTCGGGGTATCCGTAGCCGACGATGCTCGAGGTCGAGCGCTCCCGGATCTTGACGGCGCTGTCGGTGTTGCCCTCCACCGTCTTGACGGTGCCGTCGTCGATCTCCTCGATCACCATGCCGACGTGGTCGATGGCGTCGATGGAGTCGCTGCCGCCCCAGTCGAAGAAGACGATCGCGCCGGGCTTGGGCTCGGTGCCCCAGCGGCCCTCGTCCTTGAACCACTGCGCGTGCGTGACCGTGTAGGCGTCGTGCCCGAACTGGTCGCTGGCCCCGATCTGGGAGCCGACCCACGAGACGAACATGCTGCACCACGCGGCGTCGCTGTAGCCCGAGAGGGAGCCGCCGTCCCGCTCGACCGTCTCCTTGGAACGTTCCGATTCGACGTACCAGTCGTTGAACTTCGTCTCGCCGTTGGCGTCCTCCTCGATGCCCACCTGCTTCTCCGCCATCGCGATGGCGTCCTGCGCGGTGGGCCTGCTCTTCTTCTTCGCCGCCCCGCTCTCCGCGGCCGGCGCGTCCGCGGACGCGCCGGCTCCGCCGGGCTCCCCGGCGTCGTCGGACGCCGCGGAACCGCCGGAACCGCGGTCGCCGCCGTCCTGCACGACCGCGAACCCGGCCGCGGTCTCGGCCGTCCCGGAGTCGAACGGCAGGACCGACGCCTGCGCGGTCGCCGCGGCGGTGCCGAGGACGGCCGCACCGACGACCACGCCGCCGGTGGTGCGCCACGAGAGGGGAATGGCGCTCCACGACCGGGGGGACGTCCGCAGAGTCTGCGGCACCGCGCGCATCTGCTCGCGGGCGTCGCGCAGGGCGGAGGGGAGGGGGGTGGAAAGGGGGAACGGGCCGGGCGTGCGTCGCCTGGCGGCCCGGTGCTTGCCTGCCACGGGGATTTCTCCTTGGCTTCCATTCCGCCTACCGGGTTAGCTGACGGGTTCGGGCGTGGAAGCCGCCCTACGGCCTGGGGGCAGGCCGATTCACCCCGAAAGAACTGGTGGGTCCCCGGCTCCGCGGCGGCCGTGCGCGGCCGCGGCGGACTCGGCGGCGGCGCGCCCGGGGGGCGGGCACGCCGGTGCGGATGGTCGGCCTCCCGGGGCGCGGTGCCCGCGGGGAGGCGGCGGGCGCGGCCGCCGGGTCGTCCGGCGACCACGCCCTGGAATGCCGTTTCGGCTAGATGGTCCTCACGTGCCCGTCAAAGGGCATGCGGGACGCCTCGAGAATCGGCTCTCGAAGAATTTCTGAGGGGATGTCGGACAGAATTCACACTCCGTTTCTTCCAGACGCCTACCGGGTTAGCTGACGGGTTCGGGCGGGAAGTGGCCCTACGGCCGTCCGCTGGACGTGTCCAGGGGACGGGCCGATTCACCCCGGCGTCGGAATGCCCGTCCGGAACGGTCCGGACTCCGACGCGAATGGGTCCCCGGCTCCGCGCGAGGCGGATTCGGCGTGCCGCTGCGAACGAGCGGCGCTGCTGTTGTGATGACGGCGGGCCCTGTCCAGGGGAACCGCCCGGGCCGTGCCCTGACCTCGTGGAACGCTGACAGCTCCATGCACGCTGCCGCGTGCGCACGGGACGGGTCTCGGCCTGGTCTCGCGGAGGCGGGGCCTCGGCGGGACCGACGCGGCACCGTCGCGGTGCCGCGGGCGGCACGCGGAACGTGCCGCCGGGGGGAGGCGACACGTGGGGCGTGCCGCCGGAAGGGGGGAGACGGCGCGTGGGGCGCGCCGCCCGTCGCACGACCACTGGATGTGCCGTGCGGGCCGCGGTGCCGGAGCGGCCCCGCGGACCGCGGCGTCTGGAGGGCGCCGCGAGTGAGGACAACGTACCAAAGCTTCAAGCGGAGGCAAATCCCCACTAAAACGACAACGGACCAGGTAGGACCTGGTCCGTCGTCTCCGGCGCCCGCTCCTGGACCTCGGCCGAGGCCCGCGTCGCGGGGCGTTCCTGGCACCCGGGGGGTGTGTCAGGGGCGCCCGGCGCCGTAGTAGTTGTTCAGGTAGTAACCCGAGGTGATGCTCACGACCTCGACGTTCTTCCCGGTGCGCGGCGCGTGGATCATCTGGCCGTTGCCGACGTACATGCCCACGTGCCCGAGACCGCTGAAGAACACCAGGTCGCCCGGCTGCAGGTCGCTCTTCGCGACCCGCTTGGTGGCCGCCCACTGCGAGTTCGTCGTGCGCGTGATGCTCACGCCCGCCGCCGCCCACGCCTTCATGGTGAGACCGGAGCAGTCGTAGGAGTTCGGGCCCTCCATGCCGTACCCGTACGGCTTGCCGAGCTGCGCGTAGGCGAAGTCGAGCGCCGTCCCGGCCGCGCCGCTGGCGGGACCGTTGTAGGTGCCGCCGACGCTGCCCGAACCGCTCGAGGAGGAGGTCGTGCCGCCGAGGCGGCGGACAAGCTTCTGCTGCTTGTCGATCTCCTTCTCGACCTTCGCCTTCTGCTTCTTGATCTCGTCGGACTTGGCCTTGACCTCCTCGTAGGCGGTCTTGGCCGCCGCCTGTTCCCGGCGGAGCCGCTGCGCGGTGGCGATGAACTGCGTGAGCTCGGAGCTGCGCTCGCGCGACAGCAGCGAGAAGACCGCGGACTGGTCGAGGATCGCCTGCGGGTCCTCGCTGCTCGCGAAGCCCGCCACGTTCGTGGCGTCGTCGCCGCCCTTCTTGTAGGCGTTGGCGGCCATCTGGGCGACGGTCCGGCGCTGCTCCTCGAACTTCGTCTGCTCTTCGGTCGCGCTCTTGTTCGCCGTCTGGTACTTCTTCTTGGCGATCTTGAGCTTCTCACCGATGTCGTTGTACTTCTCGACGTACTGATCGACCTTCTTGTTCAGCTCGTCGAGCTTCTTCTGCGCCTCCGCGGCCGTGGGCTGCGGGTCGGCGTGCGCCGCCACCGGGGCGGACACGAGCGAGGTCGTCACGGCGAGGCAGGCGGCGACCGCCAGCCCGCGAACCGCCCTCGCCGTCCCGAGCCCGCCCTTGCGGCGCGTGGGCTCCCCGATGTGATCATTGGTCACGGTCGAAATCAGCCCCTCTCGTCGACGACACAATCAGCCGACGACATTAGCGAGGCCCCACACCGCTCACAACCGGTTCATCACTATTTGCTCGGCTTCTCTGCCGAACACCCACTTTTCGTCACGGCAAGATCACGGAACGCCGGAGCTCACGGCACTCGCGGCCGGCGGCGTGGGAGATTTCTCACTCAGGAACGGCCGAGCCGCCGCAGCAAAAGCGTCGACGGGCAGGGCCGCGCATTCGCCCGCCGCGCCGCGTCGGCCACCTCGCGGTCCGACGAGACCACCACCACGGCCCGGCCCGGCGGCTCCGCCCGCACCAGCTCGCCGATCAGCTCGTCGGCCGTCTGCCCCGGGCTGCTGAACTTCACCCGGACGCCGCGCGGCGCGGCGATCGCCACCGGCCCGTCCAGCTCGGCCCCGTCGAACACGCACGTCACCTCGGCGCGGGTCTGCGCCGCGAGCCCGCCGAGCCCCGACACCAGCCGGTTGCGCTGGTCGGCCAGCGGCAGCTCCCCGTACCCCGTCTTCGTGACGTTGTAGCCGTCCACCACGAGATGCACCTGCGGCAGCGTCAGCAGCCGGTCCAGCAGCTGCGGGTCGCTGTCCGACAGCGCCCGCCCCGGCAGCGTCCGGTGCGTCAGCGCGTCCGGCTCCATCCCGCCGACCGCGTCCGCCGGCCGCCCGATGGTGGACGGCAGCGCCAGCTCCCGCCGGACGCCCAGCGCCGCGTCCTGCAGCGCGTCGAGCAGCATCCGCAGCCGGACGTCGTCCACGTTGCGGCCCTCGCGGGCGGCGCGCTTGGCCGCCTCCGCCGCCGCCTCCGCCCGCTCCGTCCGCGACCGCAGCTTGCGCAGCTCCTTGTCGGACGCCGCCGCGCGCTCCCGCGCGGCCGTCAGCTCCCGCTCCGCGTCGGCGGTCACCTCGGCGGCGTGCTCCTGCGCGGCCCGCGCCTTCGCGCGCGCGTCGTGCAGCTTGCGGCGCAGCTCCGCGACCTCCGCCTTCGCCCCGCGCAGCTCCGCCCGCAGCTTGTCGAGCTCCCCGGCGCGGGCCGTCCGGGCCGCCGCGACCTCCTCCTTCAGCGCGGCGACGCGCCGCTCGGCGTCCTGCTCCTGCGAGACCGTCGCGGACCGCTCCAACTCCTCCCGGGCCGCCTCGACGAGCGCCGTCCAGCCGGGCGGCCGCAGCAGGTACCCCAGCATCGCCACCCGCACCGGGTCGGCGGCGGGCGGGACGTCGCCGCCCTCGACCGCCTCGGCCAGCTCGGGCTGCGCCGCGCGCAGCGGCTCCGCGACGCTCGCCCGGAACCCGGCGTCCTTCTCCAGCAGCGCCGCGATGTGCTGCCCGGCGAGCTTGGCCCGCTTGCGGCGCTCGAACCGCGCGAACCGGCGCAGCGGCATGGGAACCTCACCGGACGGCAGCGCCCCGAGCAGGTCGGCGGCCGTCTCCACCACGCCGTGCCGCACCGCCTCGGGCAGCGGCCGCTCCAGCCGCTCTTCGGGCCCGCTGTCGATGATCCCGCTCCTTCCGGGGTTGCCGCCGGTGCGCTCTCCGGGAAGGACAGGTCTTCCCGGGCGCCCCGCACCCTAACCGGCGCCCCCGTCCGGCCGACCCCGCCACCCTAGCGGCACGGTCGCCCGCGGGTGGCGTCCTCCGTGACTGTCGGTGGCGTCCTCTACGGTCGCCGTCATGACGACTGCGCACGGGAACGATGTGCCGGACGTCGGGGTCCAGGGCACTCTGGACGACCTCGGGACGCCCCTGGCCGAGGTGACCTTCGTCGTGGTCGACCTCGAGACCACCGGCGGTTCCGCGGCCGACTCGGCCATCACCGAGATCGGCGCCGTGAAGGTGCGCGGCGGCGAACCGCTCGGCGAGTTCGGCACGCTGGTCGACCCCGGCGGCCCGATCCCGCCGTTCATCACCGCCCTGACCGGCATCACCACCGCGATGGTGACGGCCGCCCCCCGGATGGACTCGGTCCTGCCCGCGTTCCTGGAGTTCGCGCAGGGCAGCGTCCTCGTCGCGCACAACGCGCCCTTCGACATCGGGTTCCTCAAGGCGGCGTGCGCCGCGCAGGGGCGCGCCTGGCCCGCCTTCCCCGTCGTCGACACCGTCGACCTCGCGCGCCGCGTCCTGTCCCGCGACGAGGTCCCCAACTGCAAGCTGGGCACGCTCGCCCGGTTCTTCCGCACCGCCACCGAGCCGACGCACCGCGCGCTCGCCGACGCCCGGGCCACCGTCGAGGTGCTGCACGGCCTCATCGAACGGCTCGGCTCCTTCGGCGTCACCTCCCTGGAGGACATGCGCGGCTTCGCCAAGGCCCCCACCCCCGAGCAGCGCCGCAAGCGGCACCTCGCCGACGGCGTGCCGAGCGCCCCCGGCGTCTACCTGTTCGAGGACGGCTCCGGCGAGGTGCTGTACGTCGGCAAGAGCGGCGACCTGCGCTCCCGCGTCCGCAGCTACTTCACCGGCTCGGAGACCCGCCGCCGCGTCCGCGAGATGGTCGGCCTCGCCGAGAACGTCCGCACGATCCCGTGCGCCACCGGGCTGGAGGCCGAGGTCCGCGAGCTGCGGCTCATCGCCGAGCACAAGCCCCGCTACAACAAGCGGTCGAAGTTCCCCGAGCGGGCCATCTGGCTGAAGCTCACCGACGAGCCGTTCCCCCGGCTGTCCATCGTCCGCGAATGCCGCGACGACGGCGCCTGCTACCTCGGCCCCGTCTCGTCCCGCCACCAGGCCGAGGAGGCGCGCGCCGCGCTGCACGAGGCCGTCCCGCTGCGGCAGTGCACCCAGCGGCTCACCCCGCGCCTCATCGACGCCGGACGGGCCCGCACCTGCGCCCTCGCCGAGCTGGGCCGCTGCGGCGCCCCCTGCGAGGGGCGCGAGTCCGCCGCCGACTACGCCGCGCACGCCGACACCGCCCGCGCCGTCATGCGCGGCGACGTCCGCCCGGTGGTCGCCGCCGCGCAGGTCCGCATCGACCGGCTCGCCGCCGAACTGCGCTACGAGGAGGCCGCCGCGCAGCGCGACCGCCTGCACGCGTTCGTCCGGGCCGCCGCCCGCGGGCAGCGGCTCGCCGCGCTCGCCGCCCTGCCCGAACTCGTCGCGGCCCTGCCCGCCTTCGACGGCGGCTGGGAGCTGTCGGTCGTCCGGTACGGCCGGCTCGCCGCTGCCGGGACGGTCCCGCCGCAGGCCCGCCCACGCCCCTACGTCGACGCGCTCATCGCCACCGCCGAGACGGTGTTCCCGCCGTTCGGCGGCGCACCGGGCGGCGTCGCGCTCGGCGCGCCGCCGTCCACCGGCGCCACCGCCGAGGAGATGGAGTGCGTGCTGCGCTGGCTCGACCGCCCCGGCGTCCGCCTGGTCGAGGTCGGCGGGACGTGGACGTGCCCGGCGCACGGCGCCGAGGGGCAGCGCGAACGCCTCGACCGGGCCACCCGCGACCGCGCCTACGGCGACCGCGCCTACACCGCGCACGCGACGCAGTCCCGCGCGTCCCGCCGCCCCATGCGCTGACCCCGCTAGAGTGACGTGATCGTCCGCGCACGCATCCCCGGGGGACCGCCCGCACATGGCACTGCCGCTCTACGACAGCCAGCCCGCGCGGCGCGTGCCCTGGGTGACGTACGTGCTGGTCGCGGCCAACGTCGTGGTGTTCCTGCTCACCCCCATGTCGAACTTCGCGACCTGGTACGGCGAGGACGAGGTGCGCCGGTGCAACGCCGTCCACTTCGGCTACGAGTACGGCGCGGTGCCCAAGGAGCTGACGACCGGGGACCAGCAGCCGTTGCCGACGGAGGAGCGGTACGAGTGCGGCCCCGCCGACGGCGGCAAGATCCCCTGGACGTCGGCGTTCACCTCGATGTTCGTGCACTCGGACGCGCTGCACCTGCTCGGCAACGTCGTCGCGCTGTTCGTCATCGGGATGGGGCTGGAGGACCGGCTCGGACGGTGGCGGTACCTCGCCGCCTACCTGCTGTTCGGGCTCGCGGCCGTCTACGGGTTCGCCTACACCTCGCCCGACTCCGTCGTCCCGCTCATCGGCGCGTCCGGGGCCATCGCCGGGGTGATGGGCGCCTACGTCATCCTCAACCCGCGGGGACGCGTCGTCACCTGGGTGCTGCCCGTCATCGTGATGCGGCTGCCGGTGTGGGTCGTGCTCGGCTACTGGTTCGTCGTCCAGTGGCTCTCGCTCGGGCAGGAGAGCAACGTCGCGTACGCCGCGCACATCTGCGGGTTCGTCGCCGGGGCGCTGTTCGCCCTCCTCGCCCGCCGCGCGGGTCCCGCCCGCCGGTTCGCCGCGCTGAGCCGCGGCTGACGGCGCCGTCCACCGGCCCCGGCGGCGCCGCCGCGCGGCGGAACGTCCCGATAGAGTCGGGTCGTCACGCAACAGGGGAGGGTGCAGTGGTCACTGCGATCGTGTTCGTCAAGGCCGACGTCGCGCGCATCCACGAGGTGGCCGAGGCGATCGCCGCGCTGGAAGGCGTCAGCGAGGTCTACTCCGTCACCGGGGACAGCGACCTCATGGCGATGGTCCGGGTCCGGCGGCACGAGGAGCTGAACGACGTCATCCCCGGGCGGCTCAACAAGGTCCCCGGCGTCGTCGGCACCGAGACGCACATCGCGTTCCGCACCTACTCCAAGCACGACATCGAGGCCGCGTTCTCCCTCGGCCTGCCCGACGCCGACTGACGCCGGGACGCTCCGGCGTCCGGCGTCCGGCGTCCGGCCCGCCCGGAGGCGGGCCGGGACGCGTCAGCCGCGCAGGCCCTGCGACACCTCGACCCAGCGGGCCAGCAGCTCGTTCGCCGCGCCCGAGTCGATCGCGCGGCCGGCCCGCTCGTACGCGGCGCCCAGCGCGCCGGTCAGCTCGTCCGCGGGCGGCGCGCCGTCGTAGGCCGTCATCAGCGCGGCCGCGTTCAGCAGCACCATGTCGCGGACCGGGCCGGTCTCGCCCGCGAACAGGTCCCGGGCGACCCGCCCGTTGAACGCCGCGTCGGCGCCGCGCAGGTCGTCGGGCGTGGCGCGCGGGATGCCGAGGTCGGCCGGGTCGAACGTCGTCTCGGTCGCCGTGCCGTCGCGGACGACCCACACCGTCGAGGTGCCCGTGGTGGTCAGCTCGTCCAGGCCGTCGTCGCCGCGGAACACCAGCGACGAGCAGCCGCGCGCTGCGAACACGCCCGCGATGACCCCGGCCATCCGCGGGTGGAACACCCCGACGGCCTGCGCGGTCGGCCGCGCCGGGTTCGTCAGCGGGCCGAGGAAGTTGAACACCGTGGGGGTGCCGAGCTCGCTGCGCGTCCGTCCGGCGTACTTCAGCGCGGGGTGGAACCGTGGCGCGAAGCAGAAGGTGATGCCGGTCTCCTCGACCACCCGGGCGGTGGCCTCGGGGGACAGGTCGATGGCGACGCCGAGGTGCTCCAGCAGGTCCGCGGACCCGCACGACGACGACGCCGCCCGGTTGCCGTGCTTGACGACGGTGACGCCCGCCGCCGCCGCGACCACCGCCGCCATCGTCGACACGTTCACCGTGTGGGCGCGGTCGCCGCCCGTCCCGACCAGGTCGGCGATGGGGCCCGGCACGTGGATCGGCGTGGCGTTGTCCATCATGCCCTCGGCGAGCCCGGCGACCTCCGCGACGGTCTCGCCCTTGGCGCGCATCGCGACGGCGAAGCCCGCGATCTGCGCGTCGGTGGCCTCCCCGGCCATGATCGTGTTCATGGCCCAGGACGTCTCCTCGCTCGTCAGCGACTCGCCGTCGAGCAGCGCGTTGAGCAGAGCGGGCCAGGTCGTGCGCGCGTCCATGTCTCCCCAGGTGAGGTCGGTCACCGGGGACGGGCGGTGCGGGCTCCCGGCCGGGGTGTCGGGCCGGGGCTTCGCCCCGCCTCCCCGGCGAGCTGGTGTTACAGGGCCGGAAGGCGGTTCTCGAGGCGCCAGCGCATGAGGCCGGCGAGCGCCTTCGCGAGGGCCATCGGGTCCAGCGGCAGGCTCACGACGGCGTCGGCGCGCGACCAGGTCGCGAGCCAGCCGTCGTCGCGCCGGGCGATGATCGCCAGCACCGGAGGGCAGTCGAAGACCTCGTCCTTGGCCTGGCGGCACACGCCGAGCCCGCCCGCGGGCTGCGCCTCGCCGTCCACGACGAGCACGTCGATGCCGCCCTCGTCGAGCCGCCGGACCACGGCGGGCTGGGTCGCGCACTCGACGAACTCGACCCGCGGCACGTCCGCGGCGGGGCGGCGCCCGATCGCCGTCCGGATCCGGGCGCGGGTGTTCGCGTCGTCGCTGTAGACGAGAACCTTCATCGGGCTCTCCGGGGCGGTGCTCATGTCGAGGAAGGTTACCCGCTCCGGGCCGCGCGCACGAGATCCCGGGCGGGTTTTCGGCGGTCGGGCGGGCTCCCCGAACACGCCCGGGAACTCTAGGAGGGGGGTCATGCGTCACTCACGGGATAGGGGCGCAATAATGCTGCCCGTGACAGCATCCGCGATAGAGACAACACCTCACGCACGGGCGAACCGTCCCAATCTGGTCAGCGTGGGGACGATCGTTTGGCTGTCGTCCGAGCTGATGTTCTTCGCGGCGCTGTTCGCGATGTTCTTCACGATCCGCTCCGTGACGATCGGCCAGTCCGGGCAGGACGCCTGGCCGGGCGCCCACCTCAGCCTGCCGCTGGCATCGATCAACACCACCATCCTGGTCCTGTCGTCCGTGACCTGCCAGATGGGCGTGTTCAAGGCGGAGGCCGGGAAGGTCGGGCGCGACGGCAGCCTCCTGAACTTCCGGCGCTGGGGACTGCGCGAGTGGTACGTCCTCTCGTTCCTCATGGGCGCCTACTTCGTCGCCGGCCAGGCCTACGAGTACTACGAGCTCGTCGTGCACGAGGGGCTGACGCTCTCGTCCTCCGCCTACGGGTCGGTCTTCTACCTGACCACCGGCTTCCACGGGTTGCACGTCACCGGCGGCCTCATCGCGTTCCTGTTCGTCCTCGGACGGACGTACGCCGCGAAGAGGTGGACGCACGAGCAGGCCACCAGCGCGATCGTCGTGTCCTACTACTGGCACTTCGTCGACGTGGTGTGGATCGGCCTGTTCGCCGCGATCTACCTGCTCGACCTGTGACGACCTGACCCGACTGACCTACCAGACGACATGACCCGAACGGGGATTTCCGTGAAAAGGTTCACCGCATGGCGACGGCGCCCGTGGGCGGGCTACGCCGTCGTGCTGGCGGCCCTGGCGGCGATCGGCGTCATCTACGCCGGCTTCTCGCCGCAGACCGAGCGCGCCCAGGCGGCGGCGGGCAAGGCCCAGACCGCCGAGGACATCGAGCATGGCAAGCAGCTGTTCAACAAGAACTGCGCGAGCTGCCACGGGCTCAACGGCGAGGGCACCAAGGACGCCGAGGGCAACTGGATCGCTCCCAGCCTCATCGGGGTCGGCGCCGCTTCCGTCGACTTCCAGGTCAGCACGGGCCGCATGCCCGCGATGAACCCTGGGGCGCAGATCCCGCGCAAGGACCCGATCCCCGTGTTCGACACGACGATCTCGACGGACTACGAGGATCCGAAGGAGCGCGAGGAAGCCGAGAAGCAGAAGGCCGAGGCGGAGGACAACCTCCACGACCTGATCGCTTACATCGACTCCCTGGGCGGCGGCCCGCCGATCCCGCCGGAGTCGGTCACCGACCCCGAGGGCGGTGACGCCGCGCTCGGCGGGAAGCTGTTCCGCACCAACTGCGCCCAGTGCCACAACTTCACCGGTCAGGGCGGCGCCCTCACCGGCGGTAAGTACGCGCCGGCGCTCTCGACGAGCGACGTCACGCCCACGCAGATCTACGAGGCCATGCTGACCGGCCCGCAGGCGATGCCGGTGTTCAACGACACCACGCTCACGCCCAAGGACAAGCAGGCCATCATCGCCTACCTGGTCGAGACGCGGGAGGAGCCGAACCCCGGAGGCTGGGGCCTCGGCCGCATGGGCCCGGTGAGCGAGGGCCTGGCCGGCTGGCTGTTCGGCATCGGCTTCCTGGTGCTGTCGGCCATGTGGATCACCGCGAAGAAGCCGAAGAAGCTGAAGAAGTCATGAGCGACGACAACAAGGAGACCGCGGGCTCCAAGGGCCCGCGCGAGGAAGGCGGGCCGCGCGAACGCGTGATCGGCACGCCGTCCCCGGCGAGGGACAAGGCTCTCCTCGCCGAGGACGACATCTCCGCGCCCGCGGGCAGCGGGGAGCAGCTGGACGAGCAGTCGGCGAGGCGCGCCGAGCGCGTCGTCGCCCTGCTCTTCCTGCTGGCGTTCGCGGCGAGCGTCGCCTTCATCGCCTACTACATCGGCTGGAGCGGCCGCGACGGCGGGATGCACGGCATCCTGCGCGCCCAGGAGTCCAACTTCTGGCTGGGCGGCACGATGGCCGCCGCGTTCCTGCTGATGGCGGCCGGCGTCACCCTCTGGGTGCGCCGTCTGATGACCAGCAAGCCGATCACGCAGGAGCGGCACGAGCTGGTCAGCGACGCGGAGACGCGCGCGGCGTTCACCCAGGACTTCCTGGAGGGCGCCGCCGACAGCGGCATCACCAAGCGGCCGCTGCTGCGCCGGACGCTGCTGCTGGCCGCCGCGCCGCTGGGCCTCGCCCCGCTGGTGCTGCTGCGCGACCTCGGCCCGCTGCCGGAGAAGCGGCTGCGCCACACGCACTGGGGCCCGGCCGTCGAGAAGGCGAAGAAGGAGGGGAAGAAGGGCGTCCGCCTGGTGGTGGACGGCACCCACAAGCCCCTCAAGGTCAGTGACTTCGCCACGCCCGGCTCGATGATCACGGTGCTGCCCGAGGGCATCGAGGAGCAGGTCGACGAACACGACGTGCTCACCGAGGTCGCCAAGGCCGTCACCATCCTGATCAACGTGCCGTCGGGCGACTTCAAGCCCGCCGAGGGCCGGGAGAACTGGCACGTCAACGGGATCGTGGCGTACTCGAAGGTCTGCACGCACGTCGGCTGCCCGGCGGCCCTGTACGAGCAGACGACGCACCACATCCTGTGCCCGTGCCACCAGTCGACCTTCGACGCGACGGACGCGGCCAAGGTGGTCTTCGGCCCGGCCGCGCGGCCGCTGCCGCAGCTGCCGCTCAGCGTCGAGGACGGGTACATCATCGCGACGAGCGACTACCGCGAGCCCGTCGGCCCGAGCTTCTGGGAGCGCGGATGAGCGACACGACGGCTCCGAAGGCGATCGAGGGCTCGCTGGGCTTCATCGACGAGCGCCTCGGCTCGACGAGCTTCTTCAAGCGCAACGTCAAGAAGGTCTTCCCGGACCACTGGTCGTTCATGCTGGGCGAGATCGCGCTGTACTCGTTCATCATCCTGCTGCTGACCGGGACCTTCCTGACGCTCTGGTTCAAGCCGAGCATGGTCGAGGTCGTCTACCACGGCTCGTACGAGCAGCTCCAGGGCGTCAAGATGTCCGAGGCGTACGCCTCGACGCTGCACATCAGCTTCGACGTCCGCGGCGGACTGCTCATGCGGCAGATCCACCACTGGGCCGCGATCCTGTTCATGGCGTCGATCCTGGCGCACATGCTGCGGGTGTTCTTCACCGGCGCTTACCGCAAGCCGCGCGAGCTGAACTGGCTGATCGGCATCACCATGTTCATCCTGGGGATGCTCGAGGGCCTGTTCGGCTACTCGCTGCCGGACGACCTGCTGTCGGGCACCGGCCTGCGGATCACCCAGGGCGTGCTCGAGGCGATCCCGCTGGTCGGCACCTACGGGTACATGTTCCTGTTCGGCGGCGAGTTCCCCGGCACGGACATCGTCCCGCGGCTCTACATGCTGCACATCCTGCTGATCCCGGGCATCATCCTCGCCCTGGTGACCGCCCACATGATGATCATGTGGCACCAGAAGCACACCGCGATGCCGGTCAAGAACCAGACCGAGAAGCAGGTCTACGGCTACCCGTTCTACCCGGTCTTCATGGCCAAGACGGGCGCCTACTTCCTGTTCACGTTCGGTGTGCTGGCGCTGATGGGGGCGTTCTTCCAGATCAACCCGATTTGGTTGTTCGGCCCGTACGATCCGGGGGCCATCTCCGCCGGGTCGCAGCCCGACTGGTACATGGGCGTCCTGGAAGGCTCGCTGCGGCTCATGCCGGGTTGGGAGACCAACCTGTGGGGTCACACGATCAGCTGGAACGTGTTGATCCCGGCGACGCTGCCGCTCGGCATCGTGTTCGGCGGCGCGATGGCGTGGCCGTTCCTCGAGCAGTGGGTGACCGGCGACCGCCGCAGCCACCACGTGAACGACCGTCCGCGCAACGCCCCGGTCCGCACCGGGATCGGCATGGCGGCCGTCACGTTCTACGGGCTGTTCTGGCTGGCCGGCGCGAACGACGTCCTCGCGGAGAAGTTCCACGTGTCGCTGTTCGCCACGACGTACTTCTTCCGGGTCGCGATCTTCGTCGGGCCGGTGCTGGCGTACATCATCACGAAGCGGATCTGCCTCGGCCTGCAGCGCAGGGACGCCGACACCCTCGGGCACGGCGTCGAGAGCGGCATCATCACGATGTCGCCCGAGGGCAAGTTCGCCGAGCGGCACGAGCCCGCCAAGGAGGAGGAGCGCGCCAAGCTCCTCGCCAAGGAGACCGCCCGTCCGCCGGCCCCGACGAAGGACGCGCAGGGCATCCCCGCGCCGTCCTCGAAGGGACCGCTCGGGCACCTGCGCGCCCGCCTCAACCGTGCCTGGAACATCGACGACATTCCCGTCGAGGAGCACGGCCACGAGGAGAACGGCCACGGCGGCCACGCCGAGGTCGAGAGCGGCGAGGAGTCGAAGGGCTCCAAGGAGCTGCGCAGCTGACCCGCGGCGCACCGCTACGCGCGGAGGGCCCGCCACCGGACGACCGGTGGCGGGCCCTCCGCCTTTCCCCGGCACGCCCGGCCGGTGACGTGCACGGACCCGGCCCTCCCTATCCTTGGCAGCGATGACCAAGACCCTCGTCGTGACCAATGACTTCCCGCCCCGCCCCGGCGGCATCCAGGCGTTCGTGCACGCCCTGGCGCTGCGCCGTCCGCCCGGTTCGGTGGTGGTGTACGCGCCCGCCTGGGAGGGCGCCGCGCGCTTCGACGCCGAGCAGCCGTTCCCCGTCGTCCGGCATCCGGGCTCGCTGATGCTGCCGGAGCCGGGCGTGCTGCGGCGGGCGGCGGACCTGCTGCGCGCCGAGGACTGCGACTCCGTCGTGTTCGGCGCGGCGGCCCCGCTCGGGCTGCTGGCCCCGGCGCTGCGGCGGCGCGGCGCGCGGCGGCTGGTCGGCATCACGCACGGGCACGAGGCCGGCTGGGCGGCACTGCCCGTCGCGCGGACCCTGCTCGGCCGGATCGGGGACGGCGTCGACGTCCTCACGTACCTGGGGGAGTACACGCGCTCCCGGATGGCGCGGGCGCTGAGCCCGGCCGCGGCGGCGCGGATGGCGCACCTCGCGCCGGGCGTGGACGAGAAGGAGTTCCGGGCCGGGGCGGGCGGCGCGGACGTCCGCGACCGGTACGGGCTCGCCGGCCGTCCGGTGGCGGTGTGCGTGTCGCGGCTGGTGCCGCGCAAGGGGCAGGACGCGCTGGTCCACGCGTGGCCGCGGGTGCTGCGGCGGGTTCCGGACGCGGCGCTGCTGCTGGTGGGCGGCGGCCCGTACCGCGCCGAGCTGGAGCGGCTGGCGGAGTCCCTCGGGGTGTCCCGCTCGGTGGTCTTCACCGGGAGCGTGCCGTGGGAGGAACTGCCCGCGCACTACGACGCCGGGGACGTGTTCGCGATGCCGTGCCGCACCCGCCGCCGCGGCCTGGACGTCGAGGGGCTCGGCATCGTGTACCTGGAGGCGTCCGCGACCGGCCTGCCGGTCGTCGCGGGCGACTCGGGCGGCGCGCCCGACGCCGTCCTGGACGGGGAGACGGGCGTGGTGGTGCCGGGACGGTCGGTCGCGCGGGTCGCCGCCGCCGTCGCGGACCTCCTCGCCGACCCCGCGCGCGCCCGCGCGATGGGCGAGGCGGGACGGGCGTGGGTGGAGCGGGAGTGGCGCTGGGAGATCCAGGCGGCGCGGCTGGGAACGCTGCTCGACGGCTGAGGAAATAGCGCCTCCGGGCGCGTACCGCGTCCGGTCAACGGGTGACAGGATGCCTGCTATGGAGAACGCGCACGTCGAGGACGCATGGGTCCGGGTTCCGGGGGCGGCCGCCCGCTGGCTGGAGCAGCTCGATCCCGAGCACGGGTACAGCGGGTTCCAGCCGCCGCGCCGTCCCGACGCGGCTTGGGTGCTGCACGCGATGTACGCGTGGGAGGAGGGGCTCGTCACCACGACGCACGACGACCTCCACAAGTCGATGACCGAGGCCGGGCTGACGGGGACGTCGCGGCTGCCGGAGCCGGTGAGCGACGTCAGCGAGCTGCTGCAGGGCGCGATCGACACGGGCACCGACCTCGGGCGCACGGGGCATCCGGGGCGGGGGTGGCGGCGGCTGCGGTGGCGGGAGCTCGCGCGCGGCTTCGGGGAGCCGGTCGTCCCGGAGGGGAAGCTGCCCGGGAACCGCTGTCTGCGGCAGGCGCACCCGGCGGGGAGCTGGTCGGCGGCGATCCGGCCGCCCGCCGAGGGCTGCCTGGACCGGGAGAGCTGGCAGCGGCTGATCGGGGTGCTGCTGAGGTACACCCCGTCGGGCGCCGACACCCGCTGCCTGGCGTACTACTGCCCGCTCGTGACGAACGAGTGGGAGGAGGACACGGTCCTCGTCGGGCGTCTCGGCGACGCGGGCCCGCTGTACGACCACCCGTCCATGAACAGCTGCCCGTCGAACCTGTGGCCGGAGGACCGGTCCTGGATCGTGTACTGCGACTGGGACCTGTGGGGGACGAAGATCGTCGGCCCGGCCGCGCTGGTCGACGCGGTGCTGGCCGACCCCGATCTGGAGGGCGTCCGCCTCCCCTGGACGAGCTGAACCGTCCGGGTCACGCGGGCCCGCGGCGGGACGCGGCGACCAGCAGGGCGCCGGCGGCCAGCAGCGCGGCGAGGATGAGGCCGAGGGCGCGCAGCCCGTGGCCGGTCAGCGCCGCGGCGAGCTGCGGCCCGAGGCTGGCGCCCGCGAACAGCAGCGCGCTGTGCAGCGAGACGGCCGGTGCCCGCGCGGCGCCCGCCCGCGCGACGACGATGTCGATGAGGCCGGGGGCGGCGACGGCGGTGCCCGCGGTGACGAGCATCAGCAGCAGAGCGAGCCCGAGCGTCCCCGGCTCCAGCAGGCCGACGAGCGCGACGCCGGCCGCCGACAGCGCGAGCGCCGCGGCGGCCCGCGCGGGCCCGGGGACGCGGGCGAGCCGGGCGGTGAGGAACGGGACCGCGAGGATGACGGGCAGCGCGCTCGCGCGCAGCTCCAGCAGCCCGGTGGTGCCGGTGAGCTGCAGCCCGGTGTAGATCGCGACGAACGGTCCGAGCACGACGGGGACGGCGAGGAACAGCGGCCACAGGCCGGGGGCGGGCAGCAGCCGCAGCATGGTGCGGTAGGCGGCGAGGGGCGAGGCCCCGCCGGTCGGCCCGTCCGGCAGCAGGACGCGCGCGAGCACGACGGCCGCGGCGGCGAACGCGACGCCGCCGGCGAGGAAGAACGACCGCCAGCCGAACGCGGCGGCGAGGCCCTGCGCGGCGAGCTGGCCGACGACGGCGGCGGCGAGGAAACCAGTGGTCATCGCGGTGACGGTGACGAGCCTGCGGTGCGGAGCGACGCGCTCGCCGACGTAGGCCATCGCGACGGGCGGGAACGCGCCGATGGTGACGCCCTGCACGATCCGCAGCACGATCCCGATCTCGGCGGACGGCGCGGCGGCGACGAGCGCGGTGGTGACGGCGGTCGCCGCGACGCCGCCGACCATGACCCGGCGGCGGCCGACCCGGTCCGACAGCGGCCCGAACAGCAGGAACCCGGCGGCGTACCCGAACCCGAACACGCTGACGAGCCAGGTCAAGGACGCCGGGTCGACGCTCCAGCCGGCCGCGGCACGCCCGAGCAGCGGGATCATCCCGTACAGCTGGCTGGTGGCGAGCAGCGCGGTGACCGCGAGCACCGCCACGGTAGCCCCGAACGGCGCATACCCGCCCCCCACCGCCGACCCCGCCGAGGCCGAGGCCGGGGACGTCCCCGCGGACGCCCCGGAGGACGGGGTGGCGGAGCCGGCCGACCGGTTTGCGGACGGCTCGGCGGCGGGGTCGGTGGAGGCCGAGGGCGGTTTTGTGGACGGGGTGGTGGGGGAGTCGGCGGCAGGGATCGGAGGGGGTGCGGCCAAAGGCTCGGTGGAGGGGCGGGCTCTGGTGGTGCGGCGGGTCATGGTGGGGGACGGTAGTCAACCAACTGGTTGGATGTCAACCAACCGGTTGGTGGCGGGATTCGGTACGATGCGCACATGCCGAAGAACCCCGCGACCGCCACCCGGGACGCACTGCTCGCCGCCGCCCGCGAGGAGTTCGCCGAGCACGGGATCGCCGGGGCGCGCGTCGACCGCATCGCCGCCCGCGCGGGCGTCAACAAGGAGCGGATCTACGGCTACTTCGGCAACAAGGAGAAGCTGTTCGACGCCGTCATCAAGGAGGCGCTCGACGAGTTCGCCGCGACGATCGGCGTGCTCGGGGACGACCCGGTCGCGTACGTCGGCGAGGCGTTCGACCACTACCGCGAGCATCCCGACCTGCTGCGGCTGCTGATGTGGGAGGCGCTGCACGACCGCTCCGACGCGCTGCCCGACCAGCCGTGGCGGGTGGAGCGCTGCGGCCGGAAGGTCTCGTCGCTCGCCGAGCGGCTGGGGGAGGAGCCGTCGCCCGAGGTGGGGCGCGCCGTGCTGTCGCTGCTCGGGCTCGCGATGATGCCGCTGGCGCTGCCGCAGCTCGCCGAGCTGCTCGGCGCGAAGCTCGACTCGCCGGAGGCGGTCGCGGCGATGCGGGAGCACGTCATGCGGTTCGCCGGCGCGGCGCTGGAGGGGCGCGCGGCCGCATCCGGCTGAGGGCGCCTGTCGGGCGCCGCCGTAGGATCGCGTCATGGACGTAGTGATCGCTGGCGGGCACGGGCAGATCGCGTTGCGGCTGTCCCGGCTGCTCGCCGCACGGGGGGACACGGTCCGGGGCATCATCCGCAACCCGGACCACGCGGACGACCTGCGGGAGGCCGGGGCGGAGCCGGTCGTGCTCGACCTGGAGGAGGCGGCCGTCGAGGACGTCGCGGGCCTGCTCGCCGGCGCGGACGCCGTCGTGTTCGCCGCCGGGGCCGGACCGGGCAGCGGGGCGGCGCGCAAGGACACCGTCGACCGGGCCGCGTCGGTGCTCGCGGCGGACGCGGCGGAGCGGGCCGGGGTCCGCGACTTCCTGCAGATCTCGGCGATGGGCGCGGGCGAGCGGACCGACCCGTCCCGCGACGAGGTGTGGGCCGCCTACGTGCGGGCCAAGGGGGAGGCGGAGGACGACCTGCGCGCGCGGGACGCCCTCGACTGGCTGATCCTGCGCCCGGGCCGCCTCACCGACGACCCGGGCACCGGGCTCGTGCGCCTGGAGGAGCCGCCGATCGGGCACGGCGCCGTCACCCGCGACGACGTCGCCGCCGTCCTGGTGGCGCTGCTCGACGAGCCGCGCGTGCGGCGCCGCACCCTGGACCTGCTGAACGGCGGGACGCCGGTCGCCGACGCCGTCGCCGATCTGTGCGGCTAGCGGTCAGGCGGTGTAGAGCGCTTCGATCTCGCCGGAGAAGTCCTTCATCACCACGTTGCGCTTGACCTTGAGGCTCGGGGTGAGGTGCCCGGCCTCCTCGGTGAAGTCGACGCCGAGCACGACGTGCTTCTTGATCGCCTCGGCGCGGCTGACCGCCTTGTTGGCCTCGGCGACCGCGGCCTCGATCTCGGCGACGAGCTCGGGGTCGCGGCGCAGCTCGTCCACGGTCATCGCGGCGGGCTTGCCGTGCCGCTCCTTCCAAGGGCCGAGCGCCTCCTCGTCCAGCGTGATCAGCGCGCTGATGAACTTGCGGCCGTCCCCGACGACCAGGCACTGGCTGATCAGCGGGTGAGCGCGCAGCCGGTCCTCCAGCGGGGCGGGCGCGACGTTCTTGCCCGCGGCGGTGACCAGGATCTCCTTCTTCCGGCCGGTGATCTTCAGGAAGCCGTCGTCGTCGAGGGAGCCGAGGTCGCCGGTGTGAAGCCAGCCGTCCTCCAGGGACTCCTTCGTGGCGGACTCGTTGTTCCAGTAGCCGCGCATGACGTTGACGCCGCGGAACAGGACCTCGCCGTCCTCGGCGATGCGGACGTCCACGCCCGGGATCGGCTGCCCGACGGTGCCGATCTTGATGGCGCTGGGCCGGTTCACCGCCGCCGGGGCGGTGGTCTCGGTGAGCCCGTAGCCCTCGAGGATCGTGATGCCGACGCCGCGGAAGAAGTGGCCGAGCCGCTCGCCGAGCGCGGCGCCGCCGGACACCGCGTACTGCACCCGCCCGCCGACGGCCGCGCGCAGCTTGCCGTAGACGAGCACGTTGAACACCGCGTGCCTGGCCTTCAGCGCGAGGCCCGGCCGGCCGCCGTCGTCCAGCGCCCGGCTGTAGGCGATCGCGGTGTCGGCCGCCGCCTTGAAGATCTTGCCCTTGCCGCCGGCGATCGCCTTCTGCTCGGCGCCGTTGTAGACCTTCTCGAACACGCGCGGGACGGCCAGCAGGAACGTCGGCCGGAACGAGGCGAGGTCGGGCAGCAGGTTCGGGATGTCGCTGTGCCCGAGGACGATCCCGCCCTCGATGCTCGCGACCTCGATCAGCCGCGCGAACACGTGCGCGAGCGGCAGGAACAGCAGCGTCGCGCTGCCGTCCACGGCGACCTCGGAGATGGCGCCCTGGACGGCGTTGCGGGCGGTCAGCACCAGGTTCCCGTGGGTGATCTCGCAGCCCTTCGGGCGCCCGGTGGTGCCGGAGGTGTAGACGAGCGTGGCGACGTCCGCCGCGCCGCGCGCGCGTCGCCGCTCGGCCGCCGCGTCCTCGCCGACGTCCCGGCCCAGCCCGGTCACCTCGGCGACGGCGCCAGCGTCGATGCCCCAGACGTGCGTCAGGTCCGGGAGCCCGCCCCGGACCTGCTCGATCGACGCGATGTGCGCGTCCGTCTCGGCGAACACGGCCTTGGCGCCGGAGTCGCCGAGGATCCATTCGATCTGCTCGGGGGAGGACGTCTCGTAGATCGGCACGGCGACGGCGCCCGCCGCCCAGATGCCGTAGTCGAGGACGGTCCACTCGTACCGCGTCTTCGACAGCAGGCCGACCCGGTCGCCGGGTTCGATCCCGGCCGCGATCAGGCCCTTCGCGACGCCGGTCACCTCGGCGGCGAACTCGGCGGCGGTGACGGCGCGCCACGCGTCGCCGTGCTTGCGGCGCAGCACGATGGTGCCGGGGGCCTCGGCCGCCCGGGTGAACGGCGCGTCGGTCAGGTTGGCAGAGTCGGGGACCTCCACCATCGCGGGGACGCTGAACTCGCGCACGGCCTGCTCCTCGATCGATCTCCGGGACTGCGGGGAAACCGTCCGGCTTCTCCGGAACGGCATGATACCCACGGGTAGGAAAGGTGCTCGCCCCGTGCGCACGCGGCCCGGTCAACGGACGGCAAAGAGCGCGGCCGTCCCGTGGCGGCGGGGGCCGGTTCCTCTACGCTTGGTCGGGTCTCACAGGAACCTGGGCCGGGGGTGCCGCATGTCGCTGCTCGAAGTGATCGCGCTGACCGCCGCCGACGCGCGCGCCGCGCAGGAGGGCGGGGCCGACCGGCTCGAGGTCGTCGCCGACATGGCCGCCGACGGCCTGACGCCCGACCCGGACGTGCTCGCCGCGATCCGGGACGCCACCGACCTGCCGCTGCGGGTGATGCTGCGCGCCAACGCCGGGTTCGGGACCACCGGCGCCGAGCTGGACCGGCTCCGGCACGCCGCCGCCGGGCTCGCCGAGGCGGGCGCGGACGGCTTCGTCCTCGGCTTCCTCGACTCGTTCGGGCACGTCGACGCGGCCGCGACGGAGAAGCTCGCCGCGGCGGCGGGGCCGCTGCCCTGGACGTTCCACCGCGCCCTCGACCACGCCGCCGACCCGGCGGACGCGTGGAAGGTCGTCCGCGGCTTCGGCGGCGGGCTCGACACGGTCCTGACCGCCGGTTCGGCGCGCGGCGTCGACGCGGGCGTGGACGTCCTGGTGCGGCGCGCCGCCGAGGACGCCGCCGCGGCCGGGCTGATCATGGCGGGCGGCGGGCTGCGCCGCAAGCACGTCGCGGTGCTGGCGGCCGCGGGGATCGGGTCGTTCCACGTCGGCACGGCCGTCCGTCCCGACGGGTCCTGGGACGCGCCCGTGGACGCGGCGCTCGTCGCCGAGTGGCGCTCGCTCGTCGCCGCGGCCGCCGACGGCTAAACCGCCGGCGGGCGGGGGAGCGGGAACGCGCGGACAGCGGGCCGGTGGGTGTGTTCCGTTCTGGTTCGCCCCATTAGAGTCGGTTCATGAGGATCCACGTGGTGAGCGACGTCCATGGCCGCGCGGAGGCGCTCCGGACCGCGGCGGACGGCGCGGACGCCCTCATCTGCCTGGGCGACCTCATCCTGTTCATCGACTACTCCGACCACGCGCAGGGCATCTTCGCCGACCTGTTCGGCCGCGCCAACGCCGACCGCTTCATCGAGCTGCGCACCCAGAAGCGGTTCGACGAGGCGCGCGCGTTCTCCCGCGACCTGTGGGCGTCCCTGGAGGGCGACGCCTGGCCGCACATCGAGCGGGCCGTCGACCGCCAGTACGCCGAGCTGTTCGCGGCGATGCCCACCCCCGCCTACCTGACGTACGGGAACGTGGACGTCCCGCGCATGTGGGGCCCGCACCTGCGCGAGGGGCACCGCGTCCTGGACGGCGAGACCGCGGAGATCGGCGGCCTGCGGTTCGGGTTCGTCGGCGGCGGGCTGCGCACCGAGTACCGCACCCCCTACGAGCTGGACGACGAGACGTTCGCGGCGAAGGTCGCGGCCGTCGGAGAGGTCGACGTGCTGTGCTGCCACATCCCGCCCGCCGTCCCCGACCTGCTGTACGACACGGTGGCGCGCCGGTTCGAGCGGGGCAGCGAGGCGATCCTCGAGGCGATCCACCGGACGGAGCCCCGGTACGTCCTCTTCGGGCACGTGCACCAGCCGCTGGCGTCCCGCATCCGTATCGGACGGACCGAATGCGTGAACGTGGGCCATTTCCGTGCGCGCGGCGTGCCGTACGTCCTGACGGTGTGAAGGATACTGGCGGGGGCGTCCACGCGAGGTTCACGCTCCGGCCCCGCGGCGGCCACGCACCGTCCACCCGAGTCCACGCAGAGCCGGAAGGGAAACGCAGATGGCGGACCGCACCAGTTCCTCCCTCACCGTCCAGGCGGGCAAGGCCGAGATCATGGCGGTGATCGCCGATCTGGAGGCGTACCCGGAGTGGGCGAGCGGCGTCCGGGAGTTCACGGTGCAGGAGACGGGCGCGGACGGCCGCGCGGAGCGGGCCCGGCTGACGTTCGACGGCGGCCCGTTCAGCGACACCGTCGGCCTCGTCTACACCTGGGAGGGCGACGACCGGGTGACGTGGCGGCTGGCGGACAAGGGGACGGTCGTGACCGGCCTCGACGGCGCCTACACCCTCGCGGACGAGGCGGGCGGCACCCGCGTGACCTACGACCTGACCCTGGACGTCCGGGTGCGGGTGCCCGGGATGGTGAAGCGCAAGGCCGAGAAGCGCATCGTCGACACCGCGCTCAAGGGCCTCAAGAGCCGGGTGGAGCGCTGAACCGGATGCCCTCCCCCTGCGACGACGGATGGATGATGGAGTCATGAGCGACCAGCCTGGCGACATCCTGGACGAGGCGGGCCGGGTCTTCGACGCGCTGCTGCGGCGCGCGTCCCGGGCCGGAATCTTCGGCGACCCCCGGCGGCCGGACGACCGGGACCGGGACCGCGGCCCCGAGCGCGACCGCGGCCGTCCCGCGGCGGACGAGCCCGGCGACGTGTGGGCGGCGGCGACCGCCGAGCCGCCGCGCGCCGACGGCGCCCGCGCGCACGGCGGGGCGGAGGAGCCGCGCATCGCCACCGGCGCGCCCGAGTGCCGCGACTGCCCGGTCTGCCGGGCCATCGCGATCCGGCGCGAGGCGGGCGGCGACGTGGCCCGGCACCTGCGGGACGCCGGCGAGTCGCTGCTGGCGGCCGCCCTCGACGTGATCGCCGCCGCCGACCGCGCCCGGGACGGACGTCCGCGCGACGGCGGCGGGCGGGACGCGGGTACGTACCGGAAGCGGTCACGCCAGGAGTCGGCGGGCCGCCCGGCGGGTACCTCTGATCGGTCGGGGGAGCGGCACGACCGTCCGGAGGGCGACGCGTGGTCGGCCGCCACCGGCGGTTCCGGCGGCTCCGGCGACTGACGTGCAGTGCGGTACGCGCCCCGTGGGGGGCCGCGTGAAGAGGAGGATGCGTACATGGCCCTGACCATCGGCGTGGATGTGGGCGGCACGAAGGTGGCCGCGGGGGTCGTCGACGACCGTGGAACGATCCTGGAGAAGGTCCGGCGGCCGACGCCCTCGACCAACCCCAAGGAGACCGCCGAGGTCATCGCCGAGGTCGTCGAGCTGCTGAAGGGCAAGTACGCGGACGTCACGGCGGTCGGGCTCGGCACCGCGGGGTTCGTCGACGAGACCCGCTCCACCGTGCTGTTCGCGCCGAACCTCGCCTGGCGGGACGAGCCGATCAAGAAGAAGGTGGAGAGCCTCGTCGGGCTCCCGGTCGTGGTGGAGAACGACGGCAACGCCACCGCCTGGGGCGAGGCCCGGTTCGGCGCCGGGCGCGGCGAGGACCACCTCGTCCTCATCACGCTCGGCACCGGCATCGGCGGCGGCGTCGTGCTCAACGGCGAGCTGTACCGCGGCCGGTTCGGCATCGGCGCCGAGGTCGGCCACTTCCGGGTCGTCCCGGACGGGCGGCGCTGCGGCTGCGGCAACCGGGGCTGCTGGGAGCAGTACGCCAGCGGCAACGCGCTCGTCCACGAGGCCCGCGACCTGGCCCGGGTGGCGCCCGCGATGGCGGGACGGCTGCTGGAGCTGGGCGGCGGCACCCCGGAGGGCATCCGCGGGCCCGAGGTGACGCAGGCGGCGCGGGAGGGCGACCAGGCGGCGCTGGAGTGCTTCCGGACGGTCGCGCAGTGGGCCGGGCAGGGCCTGGCGGACCTCAGCGCCATCCTCGACCCGGGCGCGTTCATCATCGGCGGCGGCCTGTCGGACGCCGGCGACCTGCTGCTCGATCCGATCCGCACGTCCTTCGGGGAGGCGCTGACGGGGCGCGGCCACCGCCCGCTGCCCGACATCCGTATCGCGGAGCTGGGCTCGGCCGCCGGGATCGTCGGTGCCGCCGACCTCGCCCGGGTGCCCGCGCCCACCCTGTGACGGGCCCGTGGCGCGCGACGTGACCGGGGGCGCGGCCCGGTGACGTCCCTGCGCGTGATGAGCTACAACGTCCGGTCGCTGCGCGACGACCCCGCCGCGGTGGCGCGGGTCGTCCGCGCGGTCCGGCCGGACGTGCTGTGCCTGCAGGAGGTCCCGCGGTTCTGGGGCTGGCGCGGCAAGCGGCGGCGGCTGGCCCGCGACTGCGAGACGGTCGTCGCGGCGGGCCGCCGGGCGTGCGGGCTCGCGGTGCTCGCGGCCCCGCACGTCCGCCGGGCGGGCCGCGAGTTCCACCTGCTCACCCCCGAGCCGGATCTGCACCGGCGGGCGCTGGTCGTCGCGGTCCTGGAGGTCGGCGGGTCCCGGCTCGTCGCGGCGTCCACGCATCTCGACCTGGCGGCGGAGCCCCGCCGGCGGCACGTCCGGGAGATCCTCGACCTGCTGGACCGGGCGCGCGAGCGGTACGCGGCGCCGGTGGTGCTGGCCGGGGACGTCAACGAGGAGCCCGGCGGCCCCGCCTGGTCGCTGCTGGCGGAGCGCCTGCGGGACGGCCACGCGGTCGCCCCGGCGGGGGAGGCGGCGACGTTCTCCGCCCGCGCCCCCCGCAGGCGCATCGACGGCGTCTTCGCCGACCCGGACGTCGAGATCATCGGGTGCGGCGTTCCCGGCGACGAGACGGCGCCCACCGCGGACTACGCCGCCGCCACCGACCACCGCCCGGTGGTCGCCGATCTTCGCCTTCCCTGACTTACCGCCGGGCCACAAATAATTAACCGCCCAATTCGTCCGCACGAACGTGCTTTGTCGTCCACCCGAAAAGCATTTCCGCAGGTGGCGCCCCTGGGCGGCCGGTCATCGTGGGCGCCGGAATTATCCGGCCCCCCTCCCCGCGGGGGCGAGCGCGCCGGTCAACGCCAGGGTCGGCGAACCCGCGCATAATGCGCTTCCGAAATGTGGCGTTGACGCAATTCCATGGACCGTTACCGTGAACGTGGCCCCGACGATTCCGGAGGATCTCCATGGCACGTCCCGCGGTGCCCTTTCCCGTCCATCGCGACGACCCCCTCCATCCGCCGGCGGAGTACGCCGCGCTGCTCGACGGGCCGCCGGTCCGGGTGCGGACGCCCGACGGGGCGGAGCACTGGATGGTGTCGCGGCTCGCCGACGTGCGGGCCGTCCTCGCCGACCCCCGGCTCAGCGCCAACGACACCCACCCCCACGAGACGACCGCCAACATGATCGGGCTCGGCACGTTCGCGCTGCTGCGGCACCCGGCCGAACCGGCCCGGCTCCGCGCGGACCCCGCGCTCGTCCGTCCGGCGGTGGAAGAACTGCTGCGGTACCTGACGATCGTCCATCGCGGCACGCAGCGCGTGGCGAGGGAACCCGTCGAGGTGGGCGGCGTGACGATCGGGGCGGGGGAGGGCGTCGTCGTCGCGCTGGCCGCGGCCGACCGCGACCCCGGCGCGTTCGCCGACCCCGACGCCTTCGACCCGTCCCGTCCGCCGGGCCACCACGTCGCGTTCGGGTTCGGCGCGCACCAGTGCATCGGCCAGACCCTCGCCCGGGTCGAGATGGAGATCGCGTTCGCCCGGATGCTGGAACGCCTCCCCGGCCTCGCCCTGGCCTGCGCCCCCGAGGAGATCGTGTTCCGCGACTCGGTCGTGTACGGCGTGCACGCCCTGCCGGTGACATGGTCGGGGGAGCGGGAGTGAGCGGGCCGACCGCCGCGGGCCGGCTGAGCATCGATCGCGACGCGTGCCGGGGCGCGGGCCAGTGCGCCTACAACGCCCCCGACCTGTTCGACCAGGACGAGGACGACGGCCTCGTGGTGCTGCTGAACGCCGAACCGGCGCCCGGGCGGCTCCAGTCCGCGCGCCGCGCCGCGGACGCCTGCCCGAACCGCGTGATCGTCCTGACCGAACCGGGGTGAGGGGCTCAGACGACCGCGCCGTCGTCGCCGTCGCGGGGCTCGTCGCCCATCCGCAGGACGAGCGTCACGAAGCCGCCGATGAACGCCGCGACCGCGAGGAACGCGGCCCAGCCGGGGACCTCCCAGTCGAGGATGACGGTGACCAGCAGGTAGACGGGACCGCCGACGAGCGCGACCCACGCGCCCTTGGTGAGCGGGTCGGCGGCGGGCAGCGGCGGGGGCGGCGGCGGGACGTAGTGCCCCTCGTCGTCCTCCGCCGGGAACTCCGGCTCCGCGGCCGGCTTGATCACCCGGGCGCGGGGCAGCCGGCCGGTGCGGTCGTCGCCCTCGGCGGGCGGCTCCGGCGGCTCGTCGATGTTCTCCTGGTCGGGCCAGGGCATCTCGTCGCCCTCGGGGACGGCGTCGAACCCCGCGACGATCTCGGCCCAGATGGCGTCCTCGTCGCGTTCGGCGGTGCCGGCGGGGGAGGCGTCGGCGGCGCCGGGCGCGTCCGGGCCGTCCGACGCGCCGGACTCGGGCCGGTCGGCGTCGGCGCGCCCGCCGTCCGCGCGCCCCGCGTCGGGACGCCCGGCGTCCGTCGGGCCCGGGTCCTTGAGACCGGTGTCCTTGAGGCCCGGGTCGGTGAGCGCGGCGTCGGTGCGGTCGGCGTCCGGGTCGGAGCCGCGCACGCCCGCGTCGCGCAGCCGCGCCAGGTGGGCCCGCAGGATCCCCTCGGCGGCCGGCTTCATCTCGACGTCCACGTACAGCCGGTCGAGGACGTCCTCGGCGGCGCGGCCGGACGCGTCCGCGGCGCGCGGCCCGTCGGGCACGGCGCCCGCGGCGCGGCCCGGGTCGTCCGCGGCGCCCGTCCCGGGCGGGACGGCGTAGGCGGCCACGCCCGCGTCCCGCAGCGCCGTCAGCATCGCGTCGGCGAGGTGCGGGGCGAGATCGACCAGCGGAGCGTAGGTGTCGGCCGACAGGCCGTTGCCACGGCGATTCACGGGGCCGGCTCCTTCGACTCCGGCGTGACCGGCAGCACCGGCATGGCGGCCTCCGCTCCCCCATCGACAGGTGCGTCCGGCGGCGCCCCGCACGCGGCGGCGCCCCCGGACACAATGAAACGTGTGTCCCACGGTATTCGCTGCGCCGCGCGGGACAAGCCCCCGGGCGCACCCGAATTGAGATTACGTAGAGAGAGTACGGCCATCCGGCGGCGCGGCGCGCCGCGTCGGGCGGGCCCGCCGGGCCTACCGGGGCGGCCGGGTGGGCGGCTCGGGGGCGGGATGCGAAGATATCCCATCATCTTCCCCCCGGGCCGGGGTACTCGGCTCGCACACCGCATGCACGCGCGGTAAAGAAAGGGTGTCGGCATGCTCTGGTTCTGGATCCTGCTGAGGATCGTCCTCTCGCCCATCATGTACCTGCTGTGGCGGCCGCGGAACCAGGGGATGCGCAACGTGCCGAAGCGCGGGCCCGCGCTGATGGTGAGCAACCACCTCTCGTTCGCCGACCACTTTTTCGGGCCGCTGCCGCTGATGCGTCCGATCTTCTTCATCGGCAAGGGCGAGTACTTCACCGGCAAGGGGATCAAGGGGCTGATCAGCAAGGCGTTCTTCACCGGGGTCGGGGTGGTGCCGGTCGACCGGACCGGCGGCTCGGCCGCCGAGGCCGCGCTGCAGACGGGCCTGCGGATCCTGGGGGAGGGCAAGCTGCTCGGGATCTACCCGGAGGGCACGCGCGCCCCCGACAACCGCCTGTACCGGGGGAAGACCGGGGTGGCGCGGCTGGCGCTGAAGTCCCGCGTCCCGGTGATCCCGATGGCGATGATCAACACGTTCGAGCTGATGCCGTCCGGCAGGCCGCTGCCCCGGCTGGGGGTCCGGCCGGGCGTCCGGTTCGGCGAGCCGCTCGACTTCTCCCGCTACTACGGCCGCGAGGACGACCGGGAGGTGCTGCGCGCGATCACCGACGAGATCATGCAGGCCATCCGGGACCTGTCCGGCCAGGAGTACGTCGACCGGTACGCCGCCGAGGTGAAGGCGGAGATGGCCGGCAAGACGGTCCGCCCGGTCCGCGACGACGACGAGGACGAGGACGAGAACGAGGACGGAGCCGAGAACGGGGACGCCGCGCGGCGCGACCGCGACGGAGGGCTGAGCGACGGCGGGTGAACCGGACCGCGGCGGCGGCCTGGGCCTGGAGGCCGCGCTGTGGCGGGCGGTCGCGGTCTACCGCACCGCCGCCTTCTGCTACGCCGCGGTGCTGATCGTCAAGAACGCGGGCGGCTACGCGCACCCGGCCGGGGGCTGGGCCGTCCTCGCGGCCATGGCCGGCTGGACGGTCGCCGCCTGGCTGCTGTTCCGCGACCCGCGCCGCCGCGGCCCCGCCCTGCTGGCCGCCGACATGGCCGTCGCGTCCGGCTGCGTGCTCGCGACCGCCTGGGTGGAGAGCGTCGCGGGCATCGCCTCCGGACGCCCGACGCTGCCGGTGTCGTGGGTCGCGGCGGCCGTCCTGTCATGGGCGGTGGTGGGCGGCCGGCGGCTCGGCATCGCGGCCGCCGGGATCCTCGCGCTGGCGAACTTCCTGGTGCACGTGCTCGCCGGGACGGCCGGCGGCATCGGCGGCCGCACCTTCAACGGCATCGTGCTGCTGGGCCTCGCCGGCCTGGTCGTCGGGCACGTGGTCCGGCTGGCCCGCGAGGCCGAGGCGCGGCTCGCCCGCGCGGTCGAGCTTGAGTCGGCCACCCGCGAGCGCGAGCGGCTCGCCCGCGACATCCACGACTCGGTGCTGCAGGTCCTCGCGATGGTGCGGCGGCGCGGTGCCGGGCTCGACGGCGAGGCCGCCGAACTGGCCCGGCTCGCGGGCGAGCAGGAGACCGCGCTGCGCGCCCTGATCGGCAGCGCGCCCCGCACGCCGCCGCGCGCGATGGCCGGAACCGGACGTCCGGGCCCCGCCCCCGCGGCGGGGGACGAACTGGACGTGCGGCCGCTCCTCACCGCCCGCACGTCCGGAACCGTCACCGTGTCGACGCCCGCGACGCCCGTCCCGCTGCCCGAGCACGCCGCCCGGGAGCTGGACGCGGCCGTCGCCGCGGCGCTCGACAACGTCGCGCGGCACTGCGGCGACGGCGCCCGGGCCTGGGTGCTGCTGGAGGACGGCGGCGGGGAGGTGATCGTCAGCGTCCGCGACGACGGGCCGGGCATGCCGGCGGGACGCCTCGAGCGCGCGGCGGCGGACGGGCGTCTCGGCGTCGCCCAGTCGATCCGAGGGCGCGTCCGCGACCTCGGCGGCACGACGGCGATCACGTCCGCGCCGGGCGAGGGCACCGAGATCGAGATGACCGTTCCGCGCCCCCCGCGGAAGGCGTGAGAGGGTGAGGGGGTGAGCGACGTTCCCCTCAAGGTCATGGTGGTGGACGACCATCCGATGTGGCGGGACGCGGTCGCCCGCGACCTCGCCGAGGCCGGGCACGAGGTCGTCGCGACCGCCGGCGAGGGCCGCACCGCGGTCCGCGTCGCCGCCGCCGCGCGTCCCCAGGTCGCCGTCGTCGACCTGCAGCTGCCCGACATCTCCGGGGTCGAGGTGACGCGGCACCTCGCCGCCGCCGCCGACCCGCCCGTCCGGGTGCTGGTGCTGTCCGCCAGCGGCGAGCAGGAGGACGTGCTGGAGGCCGTCAAGGCGGGCGCCACCGGCTACCTGCTGAAGTCGGCGGCCCGCGAGGAGTTCCTGGACGCCGTCCGGCGCACCGCCGCGGGCGACGCCGTCTTCACCCCGGGCCTCGCCGGGCTCGTCCTCGGCGAGTTCCGCCGCCTCGCCGCCGCGCCCGCCCGCGACGCCGACGACGGCGCGCCCCGGCTCACCGAACGCGAGACCGAGGTCCTGCGCCTGGTCGCGAAGGGCCTCACCTACAAGCAGATCGCGCAGCGCCTCGTCCTGTCCCACCGCACAGTGCAGAACCACGTGCAGAACACCCTCGGCAAGCTCCAGCTGCACAACCGCGTCGAACTCGTCCGCTACGCGATCGAGAAGGGCCTCGACGACGACCTCGGCAAGGGCTGAGTGCGGTTTTCCGGGGGCGGGGACCGGCGGACGCGGGTGACGCGGAACACAACCGCGTCTCCGCGCGTCCAAGACGGTAGACGAACTGAAAACTGGACCGAAGAGGTGCGGGCATGGGTGATGCGCCGTCGATCGCCGCCACGCTGGACGCGTCCGGCGCGGCCTTCTTCTGGGTCGTCTGCGTCCCCGCCGCGGTGGGGGCGTTCGTCCTGGCGCTCGTCGTCCGCCGCCGCGTCTCCCGGGGGACGCCGCCGGACCGGGAACTGCGCCTCTACGAGGCGGCCATGCTGCAGGGCGAGGAGAGGCGCGCCGTCCTGACCGCGCTGGCCGTCCTGCGCATGGAGGGGACGATCGAGGCGGCCGACGACGCGGAGGCCCGCGTCACCCCGACCGCCAGGCGCGCGGGCGAGCCGCTGGACGGCGCCGTGTACGAGGCGATCCGGCAGGGGGCCAAGCTGCCCGAGCTGAAGGAGTCCACGGCGGTGCGCGCCGCCCTGGAAGCCCTGCGGCACGACCTGGAGCGCGCGGGGCTGTTCTTCACGTCGGCGCAGCACGCCGCCCGGCGCCGCGCCGCGCTGCCGATGCTCGCCGCCCTGGTCCTGGGCGCGTTGTTCGGCGTCGACGCCTTCCGCTCGGGCGCCCTGCCGGAGGCGCAGTTCATCGCCGGCCTCGTGATCTACTCGCTGCTCACGCTCTCGCTCTTCGCGCTGCTGGCCGACCCCTGGCGCCGCACCGGCGCGGGGACGCGGGCGCTCCAGGCGCACGAGGGGCGGCACGCGCACCTGAACCCGTCGAACTCCCCGTCCTGGAAGACCTACGGCGCCTCGTCGGTGGCCGTCGGCGTGGCGCTGTTCGGGCCCGCGGCCCTAGCCGGAGCGGACCCCGAGTTCGCGTCGGCGACCGGGATCGAGAAGCTCTACGGCAGCGACGCCGGCGCCGCGGGCGGGTGCGGCGGCGGAGGATGCGGGGGCTGCGGCGGGTGCGGCGGTTGCGGTGGCTGACCCCGGCGCGGACGGCCGGACCGGCGCGGACGGACGGGACGCGGCGCCCGCCGGGCTCGGCGTCGGCATCGGCTGGCGCCCGGCGATCGGCGGGTTCGTGGCGTCGCTGCCGGGGCTGCGGTTCACCGAGGTGATCGCCGAGTCGGTCCGGCCGGCGCGGCCCGACCCCGCCCTGCTCGCCCTGCGCGACCGCGGCGCGGCGGTCGTCCCGCACGGGGTGCGGCTGTCGCTCGGCGGCGCCGAACCCGTGTCCGCCGAACGGGTCGCGCACCTGGCCGCGTGCGCCGAGGCGCTCGGCGCACCCCTCGTCAGCGAGCACGTCGCGTTCGTCCGCGCGGGCGGCGTCGAGGCGGGGCACCTGCTGCCGGTGCCCCGCACCCGCGCCGCGCTCGACGTCCTCACCGCGAACGTCCGCCGCACCCTGGACGGCCTGCCGGTGCCGCTGGCCGTCGAGCCGATCGCCGCGCTGTTCGACTGGCCGGACGCCGAGTACGACGAGGCCGCCTTCCTCACCGAACTCGTCGAGCGCACCGGCGTCCTGCTGCTCCTCGACGTCGCCAACGTGTACGCGAACGCCCGCAACCGCGGCGCGGACCCCCTCGAACTCATCGACCGCCTGCCGCTGGAGCGCGTCGCGTACTGCCACGTCGCGGGCGGCGAGCAGGCGGGCGGCCGGTACCACGACACCCACACCGCGCCCGTCCCCCCCGAGGTCCTGGACCTGGTCGCCGAGCTGTGCGCCCGGCGCCGCCCGCCCGGCCTCCTCCTCGAACGCGACGGCCGCTACCCGCCCGCCGCCGCACTGCGGGACGAACTCGACGCCGTCGCCGACGCGTCCGGCCACCCCCGCGTCACATGACCGGGGAGCCCCTGGACGCGGACCTGGCGGCGGCGCAGGAGGCGCTCGTGCGCGCCATGACGGCGGGCGGGCCGATGCCGGCCGGGTTCGACGGCGACGCCGTCCGGGCCGCCGCCCGGAGCATCCTGCGCAAACGGGCCGGGGAGGTCGCGCACGCCTGGCCCGCGCTCGCCGCGTCGTACGGGACGTCCTGGGGCGAGGCGTTCGCGGCCTGGGCGGCGGAGCGGCCCACGCGCGGAGCGGCCCGCGACGGGCGCGACTTCGCCCGCGCCCACCGGCACGAGTTGGCGCCCGGCGCGGCGCGGGAACTGGCCATGGCGGAGGCGCGATGGTCGTATGGCCGCGAGGGCGCCCCGCGGCCCCGCGCCGTCGGGATGCGGCGGGTGCCCGGCGGGCTGGCGGTGGCGGTCCGCGGCCGGGTGCGCGTCCTCGCGCGCCGCCGCTGACGCGGTTCGCGGCGGACGTGCCCAAGCAGCCCCGCAACGACTATGGTCTAGACCAATGGCGGCGCGCCGGGACGACCGGTGAACGCGCCGGTGAACGCACGCGCCGGCAACGAGGCCGGGCACGTGAACCGAGGGAGGAGTCCGGTGGCGGGAGAAGGAGACGGCATGCGGGTCGGAGTGCTGACCGGCGGCGGGGACTGCCCCGGCCTGAACGCGGTGATCCGCGCGGTCGTGCGGAAGGGCGTGCAGGTCTTCGGGTACGAGTTCGTGGGCTTCCGGGCCGGATGGCGCGGCCCCCTCGAAGGCGACACCGTCGCCCTGGACGTCCAGGCCGTGCGGGGCATCCTGCCGCGCGGCGGCACGATCCTCGGCTCGTCCCGGACCAACCCGATCAAGGTCGAGGGCGGCGTCGAGCGGATCAAGGACAACCTCGCCGGGCTCGGCGTGGACGCCCTGATCGCCATCGGCGGCGAGGACACCCTCGGCGTCGCGCGCGAGCTGCACTCGCGCGGCGTGAACGTCGTCGGCGTCCCCAAGACCATCGACAACGACCTGAACGCCACCGACTACACGTTCGGGTTCGACACCGCGGTGAACATCGGGGTGGAGGCCGTCGACCGGCTGCACACCACCGCCGAAAGCCACCACCGCGCGCTGATCTGCGAGGTCATGGGCCGCCACGCGGGCTGGATCGCGCTGCACGTCGGCATGGCCGCCGGCGCCAACGTCATCCTGATCCCCGAGCGGCCGTTCGACATCGACAAGGTCGTCGAGTACGTCGAGAGCCGGTTCAAGACCCGCTACGCGCCGATCATCGTGGTGTCCGAGGGCGCCCACCCGATCGACGGGCAGATGCAGCTGCAGACCGGCGAGCGCGACGCGTTCGGGCACGTCCGGCTCGGCGGCATCGGGCAGCGGCTCGCCGACGAGATCGAGAAGCGCACCGGCAAGGAGGCCCGCGCCACCGTGCTCGGGCACATCCAGCGCGGCGGCACCCCGAGCGCGTTCGACCGCGTGCTCGCCACCCGCCTCGGCCTGCAGGCCATCGACGCCGTCCGCGACGGCGACTACGGCAAGATGGTCGCGCTGCAGGGCACCGACATCGTCCGGGTCGGCCTCGACGAGGCCACCAAGGAGCTGAAGACCGTCCCGCTGGAGCGGTACGCGGAGGCCGAGGTCTTCTTCGGCTGACGAAGTAATTCCTCCTGGCGGGAACAGGGATAGTCGGTCGCGGCGTTGCGGCTTCTGGGCCACACTGGAGGCCCACCCCCGTACGCCGCCCGCCAGGAGGATTCGCATGACCACGCTCGACGCCGCGCCCGCCGTCGTCCGGGAGCAGTCGCCGGTCGACGGCGAGCCGTGCGTGCTGCTCAAACTGGGCGAGGTCGTCCTCAAGGGCAAGAACCGCGAGCAGTTCGAGCGCCGGCTGGCCGACAACGTCCGCGCCGCCGTCCGCCCCATCGCCCGCGTCGACGTCATCCGCCGCCACGGCGTGTTCGTCGTCCGCATGAAGGACGCCGACGTCCCCACCGTCGACCGGCTCGCCCAGCGGATCGGGGACGTCATGGGCATCGTGTGGGCGCACCGCGCGTGGCGCGTCGGCAAGGACCTCGCGAGCGTCGAGCGCGCCGCCCTCGAACTGATGGACGGCCGCGTCGGCTCCTTCGCCGTCCGTTCGCGCCGCCGCGACAAGCGGTTCCCGATGACCTCCACCGAGCTCGACCGGCACATCGGCGCGCTCGTCGCGCAGAAGTACGGGCAGCCGGTCAAGCTGAAGGACCCCGAGCACACCCTGTCGATCGAGGTCGACCGCGACGAGGTGTTCGTGTTCTCCGGCGGCCTCCCCGGCCAGGGCGGCCTCCCGGTCGGGATGAGCGGCCGCGCGCTGGTGCTGATGTCCGGCGGCATCGACTCGCCCGTCGCCGCCTACCGGATGATGCGCCGCGGCCTGCGCGTCGACTACCTGCACTTCTCCGGGATGCCGTTCACCGGCCCCGAGTCGATCTACAAGGCGTACGCGCTGGTCCGCGAGCTGGACAAGTTCCAGGGCGGCTCCCGGCTGTTCGTCGTCCCGTTCGGCAAGGCGCAGCAGCAGATCAAGTCGTCCGGCGCGGACCGGCTCGCGGTGATCGCGCAGCGCCGGCTGATGCTGCGCACCGGCGAGGTCCTCGCCCGCCGGCTGCGCGGGTCCGCGCTGATCACGGGCGACGCGCTCGGCCAGGTGTCCAGCCAGACGCTCGCGAACATCACCGCGCTGGACGACGCGGTCGAGCTGCCGATCCTGCGCCCCCTCGTCGGCATGGACAAGATCGAGATCATGGACCAGGCGCGCCGCATCCGCACCCTGTCGATCTCCGAGCTGCCCGACGAGGACTGCTGCACGATGCTCGCGCCGCGCCGCGCCGAGACCCGCGCGAAGATCGACGACCTGCGGCAGATCGAGAAGCGGCTCGACGTCGGCGAGCTCGCCGACCAGCTCGCCGAGTCCGTCCAGGAGCACCGCCCGGTGTACGGCGACGCAGCCGCCTCCTGACCCCGGGACCGGCGTGCGCGGCGCCCGGAGGGTCGGGGCTAGCGGGGGTCGCCGGGGCGCGGGGGTTCCGGGCCGTCCGGGCCGAGCAGCGTGATCCGTTCGATCCGCACCACCCGGAACCGGCGCCCGGCGACCGTGATGCCGTTGCGGCCCGTGCCGTCCTCCATCAGCTCGGCCGCCGCGGCGAACTCGGCGGCGGCGGCCTCCGCGGGCCGCTCGATCACCGGGACGACGTGCCGGAAGTACGTGACGAGCGAGTCGCGGGCCTGCTGCGGGCCGTCGTGCAGCCGGCCGACCGGGCGCCACCGCCCGCCGCCCCGCTCGGCGACCGTGAACACCGGGGCGAGCGGCACCGGCGTCAGGAACGTTCCGTCCGGCTCGTTCCCGGCGGCGGCCGCCGCGTCCAGCACCTGGCACAGCAGCTCCGCCGAGGTGAGGTCGGGGTCGGTCCCGTCGCCGGGCAGCAGGTCGGGTTCCCCGCGCGGCACCCGCCCGGACGGATCCAGGTCCGTGGGCCGCGGCGGTTCGGGCCCGTCCGGTCCGGTCCGCACGAGCTGCTCGATCCGCACGATCCGGAACCGCCGCCCGGCCGCCGTCACCTCGTCGGACGGGTCCGCCTGCAGCGCCCGCGCCGCCGCCCGCAGCTCCCGCGCGGCGGCGCCGGCCTCCGCGGCGGCCCGGTCCTCCAGGTGGACGGCCAGCAGCTCCCGTGCGCCCTGCGGCAGCGGATCGCACGGGCACACCAGCCGCCACCCGTCCGCGACCCGCTCGGCCGCCGCGAACAGCGCGCCGACGACCACCGGCTCCGGGTACGCCGTCATGGCGCGGCGCGCGTCCGCCCGCAGCACCGCGGCCACCGGGTCGACGCCGTCCAGGTCCTCCGGGAACAGCCGTCCCCCGGCGTCCCCCTCGCCCGTCGTCATGCGGGCCATCATCCCCGCCGGGGGCCCGGTACCGCGAGTGGTTCAGACCAATCGTTACTTCCGCGGCAGCACGATCAGCACCAGCGCGGCGGCGAGGAGGGCGAGGCCGACCAGCGCGAGGCCGCCGAGCCGCTCGCCGAGCAGGACGACGCCGAGGACGGCCGCGACCGCCGGTTCGGCAAGCGTCAGCGTCGTCGCCGCCGTCGCCGGGGTGGTGCGCAGTCCGCGCGCGAACAGCAGGTAGGCGCCCCCGGTCGCGACCACTCCCAGGTAGAGGGCGATGAGCGCGCCCGAGCCGGTCAGCATCCACCCCGACCCCGCGAACGGCAGGACGGGCAGCAGCGGGACGGCCGCGACCCCGAACAGGGAGCCGACGACGGCCCGCTCGTCGCCGCCCCGGACGATGAGGACGGACGTCACCGTCGTGTACGACGCGTACGCGAGACCGGACAGGGCGGCGAACGCGATGCCCGCGAGGTCGGCGCCGGCGTCCTCGCCGCCGCCGACGAGCAGCGCGCACCCGGCGACGGCCGCGGCGGTCGCGACCGTCCAGCGCCGGGTCGGCGCGGTGCGGCCCGCGACGACGCCGATGAGCCCGGCGAACGCGGGCGCGGACCCGATGGTGACGACGGTCGCGATCGCGACGCCGGTGCGGGCCGCGGCCACGAAGAACGCCGTCTGGTACACGGTGATCGCGACGGCGCCGAGCAGGACGAGCGGGCGGGCGCGGCGGTCGGCGGCGAGCCGCCGCAGGCCCGCCCCGCGGCGGGCGGCGCCGCGCACCAGGACGGCGGAGGCCAGCAGGACCAGCCCGCCGAGGATGATGCGCATCGCGGCGACCGACAGGCTGGACGCGCCGTCCGCGAACGTGCGGACGGTGCCGGTCGTCCCCCACAGGGACGCGGCCGCAAGGATCGGGAGGGCGCCCCCGCCCGGCAGGCCCCGCCCGGACGGGCCGGGGGAGTGCTCGGACGGGGACGCGTGCGCGGACGGGCGCGCGGACATGCGGAACGAGAGCGTGCGGAAGGACACGGAGTGCTGCTCCTGTGCTCGAATCGGGAGAGGGAATCCGGATTCGGGGCGCAGGACTGGCCGGGCCGGGGCGCGCTCGCGCCGGGCCCGTCAGGACTCAGAGGTCGGAACTACCGATGGTTCGCCGCGCCCCGTCAGGAGCGGGGCGGCCCGCAGTTCGGGGTCCAGTACGCCATGTCCCCGACATTACCAGCCGTTCCGCACGCCCGGCCGACCGCGCGGCCGCGCGCCGGCTCAGGCGGGGACGGCGTCGACGTCCGGGTCCTGGGTGAGGGTCCGGCCGACGATCGGCGGCAGGTCCCGCACCACCTTCGCCAGCTCCCGCAGGTCGCCGTCCACGAGCGCCTGGGGGCCGTCGCACAGCGCGGTCTCCGGGTGCGGGTGGACGTCGATGATGACGCCGTCGGCGCCGATCGCGATCGCGGCGCGGGTCAGCGGCAGGACGAGGTCGCGGCTGCCGCCGGAGTGCGACGGGTCCACGATCACCGGCAGGTGGGAGAGGCGCTGCGCCACCGGCACCGCGGAGATGTCGAGGGTGTTGCGGGTCGCCTTCTCGAACGTCCGGATGCCGCGCTCGCACAGCACGATGTCGAGGTTGCCGCGCTGCGCGACGTACTCGGCGGCCATCAGCCACTCCTCGATGGTGCCGCTCATCCCGCGCTTGAGCATCACCGGCTTCCCGGCCTCCCCGGCGGCCTGCAGCAGCGCGAAGTTCTGCGCGTTGCGGGTGCCGATCTGCAGCATGTCGGCGTAGGACGCGACGAGCTCCACGTCCGCGGCGTCCACGACCTCGGTGACGACCGGCATCCCGGTCTCCTCGCGGACGTCCGCGAGGATCTTCAGGCCGGCCTCGCCGAGCCCCTGGAACGCGTACGGGGACGTGCGGGGCTTGAACGCGCCGCCGCGCAGCAGCGTCGCGCCCGCGGCCTTGGCCATCTGCGCGGCCTGCAGGGTCTGGTCGGGGGTCTCCACCGCGCACGGCCCCGCGATCAGCGTCATCGTGCCGGGGCCGACGGGGACGCCGCCGACCCGGACCACCGTGCGCTCGGCGTGGTTCTCCCGGCTGACCAGCTTGTAGGGCGCCGAGATCCGGATGACGTCGCTGACGCCGCGCATCCCGCGCAGGTTCAGCGAGCCGAACTGCTCGACGTCGCCGACGAGCCCGACGATCGTCCGCTCCACGCCGCGGCTGACGAAGGCGTCGCCCCCCGCCGTCTCGACCAGTGAGACGACGCCGTCGACATCCGCTTCGGTGGCCCCCGGGGCCATGACGATGACCATGCCGTACTCCCTCTCCTCGTCCCGCGGGCCCGGCGGTCCCGCGGCCATCCCCTGAAAACGACGGAAGCCCCGGGCCGACCGGCCCGGGGCTTCTCGTTCGTGGTCTGTCAGCGCAGCGCCTGGCAGACCAGCCGTCCGGGCTGGTCGAACCAAAAGAGATAAACGACGTTGCGCATGGGCCTCACCATAGCCGACGCGGGACGGGGGTGGTGGCGAGGGGGCCGAATATGGCTCAGCTCACGCCTGATGGCAGGATGGCGGCGTCATGTCCCATCCCGAAGAGCCCACGCAGCAGCGGCGGGACCTGCCGCCCGGTCAGTACGTCCCCCGGGGATGGCCGGTCCTCCACTACGGCCCCGTCCCGAAGTTCCGTCCCAAGGACTGGGATTTCCGCGTCTTCGGTGCGACCGCGTCGGGCGGGCACCACCGCTGGACGTGGGACGAGTTCGACGCGCTGCCCCGCACCAAGGCCGTCGCCGACTTCCACTGCGTCACCAAGTTCACGATCCCCGACAACGAGTGGGAGGGCGTCCCGGGCTCGGCGATCGTGGAGCTGGCGCCGCCCGCCCCCGAGGTCACGCACGTGATGGTGTGGGCCGAGTACGGCTACAGCGCCAACATCCGGATGTCGGACTTCCTCGCCGAGGGGACGATGTTCGCGACGCACCGCGACGGCGAGCGGATCACGCCCGACCACGGCTTCCCGATCCGCATCGTCGTCCCGCACCTGTACGCGTGGAAGAGCGTGAAGTGGGTGCGCGGGGTGGAGTACCTGGTGAAGGACCGCCGCGGCTTCTGGGAGGAGCGCGGCTACCACAACGTCGCCGACCCGTGGCGCGAGCAGCGGTACTCCTACCAGGAGGACGCCGGCGAGGCGCCGCCGCTCTAGCGTCCCGCGGCGCGGCGTGGCCCATCCGAGACCTTCGTAAATGGCCAACACACCGACCCACGCGGACGACAGCCGTTACCGTAAGTCGTCATGGTCCTACCGTCCGTTCTGGACGCCGTGGCGTGCGCCGTGGCCGCCGGCGCCGCAGTGGGAGCGTGCGCGCTGCGCAGCCGGCTCCCGTTCCCCGGCCGGGGCCCCGCCGTGCCGGACGAGCGGGCGGCGTTCGCGGCCCTGCACGCGATCACGCTGGCGTCGCCCCCGCTGCGCACCGGGCTGAGCGGCGACGCCGCACGCCGGTCCGTCCGGCATCTGCGGGCGCTGCTGGACGCGGAGGCCGTCGCGTTCGTCGCGCTCCGCTCCGCGATCGAGGAGGACGACCCCGCGGACGACCCGGCGCCCGGGGCGGCGGTGCTGCTCGCCTGGGACGGCGCGGGCCGCGCCCCCCACGCCGGCGACGCGGTCGACCTCGCGCTGCCGGTGCTGGCCTCGGGCCGCCCCCGGGTGATCGGCGCCGACCGGCTCGCCTGCCCGAGCGACGCCTGCCGCCTGCGGACCGCGATGATCGCGCCGGTCGCCGTCGGGCGGCCCGCCGGGCCCGACGTCCCCGGCGCGTCCGCCGGGCGGGGCGTCGAGGCGGCGTTCGTCGCGTACTGGCACCGGCCGTCCGCCGCCCGGGTCCGCGCCGTCGGCGAGACCGCCCGGCTGGTCGCCGGGCAGCTCCGGCTCGCGGAACTGGACGCCGCGCGGCAGCGGGTCGCGGAGGCCGAGATGCGGGCGCTGCGCGCGCAGATCTCCCCGCACTTCGTGTACAACTCGCTGACCACGATCGCGTCGTTCGTCCGCACCGACCCGGAACGGGCCCGCGAACTCCTGCTCGACTTCGCCGACTTCGCGCGCTACTCGTTCCGCAACGCCCGCGACTTCACCACCCTCGCCGACGAGCTGCGCTCCATCGACCGCTACCTGCTGCTGGAACGCGCCCGGTTCGGGGAGCGGCTGCGCTTCCAGGTGGAGATCGCGCCGGAGGTGCTGCCCGTCGCGGTGCCGTTCCTGGCGCTGCAGCCGCTCGTCGAGAACGCCGTCCGGCACGGCATGGCCGACGCCCGCGACGCGTTCCACATCTCGATCACGGCGCGCGACTCCGGTCCCGAGGCGGCGATCAGCATCGAGGACGACGGCGTCGGCATGGACCCCGAGCGGCTGCAGGAGATCCTCTCCGCCCCCGTCGGCGGGCCCGGCCCGACCGGGTGGGGGAGCGTGTCCGGCGGCCGGTCCCGCCGCGGCGGCACCGGAATCGGGCTGGCGAACGTCGACGCCCGCATGCGGCAGGTCTACGGAGAGGAGTACGGGCTGACGGTCCGGACGGCGCTCGGCGCCGGCACCAGGGTGGAGCTGCGCGTCCCCAAGTACCGTCCGGGAGTGTTCCCGGACTGAAAATCTCACGCCGACACGCCACTCACTTTTCGGAATCGATTGCGGACGGTCGGTAATCGCGGCAAAGTCGCCCTCATGCTTCGCGTTCTGGCCGTCGACGATGAACGCCCCGCCTTGGAGGAGCTCACCCACCTGCTCCGGAGGGACCCGCGGATCGAGCGGGTCACCGGCGCGGGAGACGCCTCGTCGGCGCTTCGCGACCTGAGCCGGATGCTCGTCGAGGGCGAGCGCCTGGACGCCGTGTTCCTCGACATCCGCATGCCCGGCCTCGACGGGCTGGACTTCACCCGCCTGCTGACCGGCTTCGCCGCGCCCCCGCACGTCGTGTTCGTGACCGCGCACGACGACTGCGCCATCGCCGCGTACGACCTCGGCGCCCTCGACTACCTGCTGAAACCCGTCCGGCCCGAGCGGCTCGCGGAGGCCGTCCGGCGCGTCGCGGCCGCCGCCGGACGCCCCGACCCGCCCGGCGAGGAGAGCCGCGCCGACCCCGACGACGAGATGATCCCGGTCGAGCTCGGCGGCCGCACCCGCCTCGTCTCCCGCCGCTCGGTCACCCACGTGGAGGCCCAGGGCGACTACGTCCGCCTGCACACCCCCGACGGGGGATACCTGGTCCGGATGCCGCTGTCGGCGCTCACCAAACGGTGGGAGGACGCCGGGTTCATCCGGATCCACCGCAGCACCCTCGTCGCGTCCGCGCACATCACCGAACTCCGCTTCGACGGCGGGCGCGCCGCCGTCCAGATCGGCGACGAACTGCTCCCGGTGAGCCGCCGCCACACCCGCGAGGTCCGCGACCTGCTCGTCCGCCGCTTCCACCACGAGCAGCGCGACGACTGCGACGGGGACGGCCGCCGTGCTTGAGGCGACGACCGACGCCGACCCGCACCATACGACCGCCGCGCCCCCGGCGGACGCCCCCGACGCGTCCGACCCCGACCCGTCCCATACCGGCCGGGACGCCGCCCGCGCCCAGCTCCTGATCGCCCTCCGCACCGGCGCGATCGTCACGGCCGCCGTCGCCGCCCTGCCGCTGCTCCCCGCCCCCCTCGCCCCGGCCGTCCCCGCCGCCCTCGCGGCCGCCGCACTGGCGCACGTCCGCTGCGCCGAACGAACCGAAACCCCCCGCCCACCCCGCATTCGACGCCGCGCATTCCGCTGGGAGCCGGGCGTTCGGGCGGTCGATTCCCGGTGAGCGCGGCGGCCCTGGCGGCCGTGCTCGTCGCACTGGCCGTGGCGTTCACGGCGCGGCGCGGCGCGCGCCGGGCGTCGGCCCGTCCCGTGCCCGGACTGGCGGACGCGGCGCGGGAGGTGCCGCCGTGGCGCAACGCCGCCGCGGTCGGCGGCGAGCACCTGTGCGCCGCGATGTACCTGGGCGCCGCCGGGCTCGTCCTCGCCCACGGGACGGGCGTGCTGTGGCTGCCCGTGGGCGCGGCCGCCGGGTGCGCCCTGCTGGCGGCGTTCGTCGCCGCGCCGCTGCGCAGGTCCGGCGCGTACAGCGTCGCGGACTTCGCCGAGTGGCGGCTCGGCTCGCGCGGCGCCCGGCACGCCGCCACCGGCTGCGTCTGCCTGGTGGGCTGGTGCTACCTGCTGCCGCAGCTCCACGGCGCGGGCGTGGCGCTGTACGTGCTCACCGGCGGCCCCCACTGGACGGGCTGGACGATCGGCGTCGCGGCGGCGTCGGTCCTCGTGGTGTCCGGCGGCGTGCGGAGCGTCACCGCGTTCCAGGCCGTCCACTTCTGGGCGAAGCTCGCGGCGCTGACCGTGCCCGTCCTGGCGGGGGCCGTCCTGTGGCACGCGCACGCGGCGCCGGACGTCCGGGCCGTGCCCGCCGCGGGCGGCGCCCCCGGGACCGCCGGGACGTACGCGCTGGTCGCGTGCGTCGCGCTCGGCACCGTCGGGCTGCCGCAGATCCTCATGCACTTCTACGCGAGCGGCGGGGGCGGCGCGGCGCGCAGGACGGCGGCGTACGTCACGGTCCTCGTCGCGCTGTCCTCGGTGGTCGCCGTCCTGTACGGCGTGCTCGGACGCCGGCACGGGGCGGCCGCGCCGGGAACCGGGGCCGACGCGGCCCTCCTCCTGCTGCCGCAACGGACGATCCCGGGAACGGCGGGCGCGCTGCTCACGGGGCTGCTGGCGGCGGGCGCGCTCGCCGCGTTCGTCACCGCCTCGTGCGGCGTCGCCGTCGCCGTCGGCGGGACGGTCGCGCAGTACGCGCGGCGGCGCGGGGCGGCCGTGTCCCGCGCGAGCGCGGTGGTCGTGCTCGCCGCGCCGCTGGCCGTCATGCCGCGGCTCGGCCCGCACGGGGCGGCGGCACTCGTCACCCTGGCGCTCGCCGTCTCCGCGAGCACGCTGTGCCCTCTGCTGCTGCTGGGAATCTGGTGGCGCGGGCTTACCGCGCCCGGCGCGGTCGCGGGTCTGGTGTGCGGCTGCTGCCTGGCGCTCGCGGCGGGGGCGGCGCAGCTCGCCGGGCGGGGCGCGGTCCCGGCCGCGGCGGCGGCGCCCGCGGCGGCGGCCGTGATGGTCGCGGTGTCCCTGCTCACGCGCCGCAGCGTCCCGCGCCACGCGGGCCGCGCCCTGGCGCGGCTGCACCTGCCGGACGGCGCGTCCGACCGCCCTCCGGCCGGCTGACCGGGACGGACGCGCGCTCCGCCCGTTCGTCGCGCGAAACCGACCGCTCACCGTATGACTACGCTACGCACATCTATGACTACGGACCGTTCATCGCGGGCGGCGTGTCCGGGGTGCCGATCTGCGCATCACGGGCTTAGTGTTCTCAGTGGCACCACGAGCAACACCCGCCTTCGGAGGGGCGGGCGGCGCGGGGGACGGACGTCCGCCGGCCGCGGAACCTCCCACAACAGCACACCCGGAGATCCGGCGAACGCCAGTCGCCGCCGGATCGTGAGTCGCCGGGTCCCGTACCGGGGGGGTGGGACCCGACGGCCTGTGGCTCGGGTGCCGGTGGACAGTCGGGGGGTTGTTCATCGGCACCCGAGCTCTTTTCGTGCTCGGGTGTTTCCCGGCCGGGCCCGTGCGTTCGTCCGGGGCCGTGCGTTCAGGCGTCGCGCAGGCGCTTCAGCGTCGCGATGTCGCGGCCGTGCGGGCCGGGGTCGCGGCCCGGGGTCTCGATGATGAACGGGACGCCCGCGACGGCCGGGTGGTCGAACAGGGCCGCGAACGGCTCCTCGCCGATCTGCCCCGCGCCGATGTTCTCGTGCCGGTCCTTCGCGGAACCGCACGCGTCCTTGGAGTCGTTGGCGTGGACGAGGTCGAGCCGTCCCGCGCCGACCGTCTCGACCAGCGCGTCGATGGTCTCCTTGACGCCGCCCGGCGCGGCGAGGTCGTGCCCCGCGGCGAACGCGTGGCAGGTGTCGAAGCACACGCCCAGCTTCGGGTGGTGCTCCAGCCGCTCGAAGAACGGGCCGAGGTCCTGGACCTTGGCGCACAGCATCTTGCCCTGCCCCGCCATAGGCTCCAGCAGCAGCCGCGGGCCGTCGTCCGGGATCTCCTCCAGCAGGGGGAGGACGTGCTCGTGGACCTGCCGCATCGCGGCGTCGTACGACTGGCTGACGGCCGAGCCGGTGTGGACGACGACGCCCCGCGCGCCGATCACGTGCCCCCGCTCGAGCGAGTGCCGGACCGTCGCGATCGACTTCTCGAGGGTCTCCTCGCTCGGGGAGCCGAAGTTCACCAGGTACGGGGCGTGCACGTAGACGGGCACGTCGTCGCGGTCACGGAGCTTGGCGTCCTCGGCCGGCTTCCCGACGGGGAGCGCCCACCCGCGCGGGTTCGCGACGAACACCTGGATCGCCTCGGCGCCGATCTCGGCGGCGTACTTCAGGCCGCCGGTGGCGAGCCCGCCGGCGACCGGGACGTGGGCCCCGACGGGGCTCTGCGGAGAGGTCATGGTCCCTCCAGCCTATCCGCCGTCCCGCGCCCCCCGGCCGCCGATTCAGGGCGCCCGGACGATCGTGACCGTGGAGCCGCGGGCGGCCGTGGCGTCCCCGCCGGGCGTCTGGAACCGGACGGTGTTCCCGCCCCAGCCCGTCACGTTCACCTCGAACCCGGAGTCCTTCAGGATCTCGGTGGCGTCGTCGACGGTGCGGTTCGTGACGTCCGGCACCGGGATCTTCTCGGCGGCGGCGCCGCCGTCGCAGCCGAACTGGATCGGGCCCGCGTCGATGATGCAGTCGCGCTCGTTGACGACGAGCGTCACCTCGTCGCCGCGGGACACGCCGGTGCCCTCGGCCGGGGTCTGCCCGACGACGGTGCCGGGCGCCTTGCCCTCGACGCGCTTCTCCCGGACGGTCACGTTCAGGCCGAGCGAGCGGAGCTGGTTCGCGGCGGTCTCGCCGTTCGAGCCGACGAGGTCCGGCATCGACATGCCGCTGCTCAGCACGACGGAGACCGGCTCGTCCGGGGACAGCTCCTTCCCGGCGTCGGGGTCGGTGCCGATGACGCGGTCCTTCGGGACGGTCTGCGACTCGCGGGTGCTCGTCCCGCCGACCCGGAACCCGTCGTCGGCGAGGATCTTCTTCGCCTCGTCGAGCGTCTTGCCCTCGACGTCCGGGACGGCCCGGGGCGTGAGCCCCTTGGACGGCGTCAGCGTGACGGTCTCGCCCTGCCCGACGCGGGCGCCCGCGCCCGGGTCGGACTTCGCGACCAGGCCCTTGCGGATCCGGTCGTGGTAGACGGGTTCGGCGACGCGGACGGCGATCCCGGCGTCGGCGAGCGCGCCGCGGGCGTCCGCGAGCTCCATCCCGACGATGTCGCCCGGGACGTGCTCGTACTGCCCGGACGTCTGGTACCAGACGGCCCACCCGAGGATCACGGCGGCGATCGCGCCGATCGCGACGAGCACGTACCGGCCGGTGAGCGCCCCGATGACGCGGTCGCCGCGGGAGCGCGGCGGCGGGCCCGCCGGGTCCTCGCCGGGATCGAGCACGGCGGTGTGCCCGCGCACGTCCTCGGGGAAGCGGACGGGCGAGGTCTGCGGCACGGGCGGGAGCGTCTCCGTGCGCCCGTCCCCGGCCGGTTCGCCGTCCAGGCGCGTGGCGTCGGCGGGCGCCTCCAGGACGGTCGTGGCGCCGCGGGACGCCTCCTCGAGCCGGGCGTCGAGGTCCGGCGGCAGCCCGCCGTGGACCTCGGCGACCGCGGCGAGGTAGGCGTTCGCGTCCTGCGGGCGGTGCGCGGGGTCGCGGCTCGTCGCGGCCGTGACGAGCTCGTCGACCCGGTGCGGCAGCCCGGGGACGAGCTCCGACGGCGGCGGCACGGTCTCGTTGACGTGCTTGTACGCGACGGCGAGCGGCGTGTCGCCCTCGTGCGGGAGCCGGCCGGTGAGCAGCTCGAACAGCATGATCCCGGCGGCGTAGACGTCCGAGCGCACGTCGGCGCTGCCGGACGTGACCTGCTCGGGCGCGAGGTACCCGACGGTGCCGATGATCACGCCGGTCCGGGTCATCCGGCTCGCCGACTCGGCCCGCGCGAGCCCGAAGTCGGTCACCTTGACCTGGCCGTCCTCGGTGATGAGGACGTTCTCCGGCTTGACGTCGCGGTGCACGAGCCCGGCGCGGTGCGCGGCGCCGAGGGCGGCCAGCACCGGCAGCATGGTCTCCAGCGCGGCGCGCGGCCCGAACCGGCCGCGGGCGGCGAGCGCGTCGCGCAGCGTCCGGCCCGCGACGTACTCCATCACCAGGTAGCCGCGCTCGCCGTCCGTCCCCTGGTCGTACACGGCGACGACGTTGGGGTGCGACAGCGCGGCGGCGGCCTTGGCCTCGCCGATGAAGCGGTGCACGAAGTCCTCGTCGGCGGCGAGGCCGGCGTGCATCACCTTGACCGCGACGACGCGGTCGAGCCTGCTGTCGCGCGCGAGGTAGACCGTGGCCATGCCGCCGCGGGCGATGCGGGACTCAATGCGGTAGCGCCCGTCGAGCAGCTGCCCGACGAGTGGATCTGCGACCGTCGTGTCCATCGGTGCGAGTCTACGGCGGGTTCCCCATGGAACTCATCAGTCGCGAGTATGAGCATGGTCGAGCGCGGAGGGTGACGCGGCCGGCGCGGCGGCCGGGACGTCCACGGCGGCGGGGGACGCGGCGGTCCGCGGCCCGCGCCGCCGCTCCCCGCGCGGTGTGCTGCGCGACACGGCCACCCCGGCCAGGCACAGCGCGCCGCCGAGCAGCGTGACCGCTCCGGGGACCTCGTCGAGGAACGCCCACGACATCAGCACGACGATCGCGGGGACGGCGTAGGTCGTCGCGCCCATCTTCCCGGCGGACGTCCGCGCCAGCGCGTACCCCCAGGTGGTGAACGCCAGCGCGGTCGGGAAGACGCCGAGGTAGATCATGTTGAGGGTCGCGCCCGCCGGGGCGTCGGCGGCCTGCGACGCGAGCTGCCCCGCGAACGGCAGCGTCGCGACGGCGCCGATCGCGCACGCGAACGTGGTGAACTGCAGCGCGGACGCGTGCCGCAGCGCGGGCTTCTGGCTGACCACCCCGCCCGCGTAGGTGACGGCGGCGACGACGCACAGCAGGACGCCGAGCAGCGGCGACCCCTTCTCGCCGGACATCGACAGCCCGACGACGGCGGCGCCGGCGAACGCCACGGCCAGGCCCGCGAGCAGCCGGGAGGAGAAGCCCTCCTTCAGCAGCCAGCCGCCGAGGAGCGCGATCAGGATCGGCCCGATGTTGACGACGAGGGCCGCGGTGCCGGCGTCCACGAGCTGCTCGCCCCAGTTGAGCGCGACCATGTAGACGCCGAACCACAGCACGCCGGCGGCGACGATGCCCGGCCACGCGCCGCGCGGCGGGAGGCCCTCGCGGCGGACGAGCCAGAGGGCGCCGAGCACGACCGTCCCGGAGAGCAGCCGCCCGAGCGCGAGGGCGCCCGGGTCGTACGCCTCGCCGGCGCTCCGGATGGAGACGAACGCCGACGCCCACAGGACGACCGTCACGGTGGCGGCGGCGATCGCACGCCGGTCGACGCCCTTCGCCGCGGCGGGAGGGGAGTTGTCCTGTTCCATGAAGCGCACCTTAGGTTCGGATCGTTTCGATGAACCCCGAAGTACGGCGCGCGGTCGCGCCGGACCTCAAGCCGGACCCCGAATGGACCGCCCCCAGTCTGGGAGCGGTCCATTGTTCAGGTCCAGCGAATTACTCTTGAGGTCTCCGTTAAGGAACGCTACATCGAGGCGAGTCCCTCGAACGGCGACGACGCCTGCGCGTACCGGCGCTTCGGGATCCGCCCGGCCAGCCGCGCGAGCCGCCCGCCCTCCACCGCGTGCCGCATCGCGGCGGCCATCGTCGCCGGGGACTGCGCGCGGGTCACGGCCGTCGCCAGCAGCACCGCGTCGCAGCCCAGCTCCATGGCCAGGGCGGCGTCGCTGGCCGTGCCGAGCCCGGCGTCCAGGATGACCGGGACGCCCGCCCGCTCGACGATCAGCTCGATGTTGTGCGGGTTGCGGATGCCGAGGCCCGAGCCGATCGGGGAGCCCAGCGGCATCACCGCCGCGCACCCGACCTGCTCCAGCCGCCGCGCCAGGACGGGGTCGTCGTTCGTGTACGGCAGCACGACGAACCCGTCGTCGACGAGCTGCTCGGCGGCCTCGACCAGCTCGATCGGGTCGGGCAGCAGCGTGTGCTCGTCCGCGATCACCTCGAGCTTCACCAGGTTCGTGCCGAGCGCCTCGCGGGCGAGCTTGGCGGTCAGCACCGCCTCGCCCGCGGTGAAGCAGCCCGCGGTGTTGGGCAGCACGCGGATGCCGCACTCCGCGAGCACGTCCAGGACCGAGCCGCGCGCCGCCGGGTCCACCCGCCGCATCGCGACCGTGGTGAGCTCCGTCCCGGACGCGGTGAGCGCCTCCCGCAGCACCTGCATGCTGGGCGCGCCGCCCGTCCCCATGATCAGCCGCGAGCCGAACTCCTCGCCCGCGATCACCAGCGCGTCGTCCCGCGCCGCCGTCTCGTTCGTCCCGTCGTTCACCGTCAGCCTCCCTGCACGGCGGTCAGCACTTCCAGGCGGTCGCCGTCGCGCAGCGGCGTCGCCTCCCAGGACGCCCGGCGGACGACCTCGTCGTTCAGCGCGGCCGCCACACCGGACGGCGCCGCGCTCACGGCCGCGACGGCGGCGGCCACGCTGGTGCCCTCGGGCAGCTCGCGCGGCTCGCCGTTGACGATGACCTTCATCGCTTCACCTCGGAGAATCGATCGGGGGAGAACGGGCGGGCGACCTCGGGCACCGGGTCGCCGAGCAGCGCCGCGGCCAGCACGTCCGCCGAGACCGGCGCGAGCAGCACGCCGTGCCGGAAGTGCCCGGTGCCGAGGACCAGCCCCGGCACGTCCGAGGCGCCCATGACCGGGGCGTTGTCGGGGGAGCCGGGCCGCAGCCCGGCCGTGACCTCGACGAACTCCAGCTCGGTGACGCCGGGGATCAGCTCGCGGGCGTCCCGCAGCAGCTCCCACAGCCCGCCGGCGGTCACGCGGGTGTCGAATCCGAGCTCCTCCTGCGTGGCGCCGAGGACGATCTCGCCGCCGTCCGCGCGCGGCACCAGGTACACCGGCGAACCCTTCACCAGCCCCCGGACGCACCGCCGCAGGAACGGCACTCGGGCGCGCAGCCGGATCACCTGGCCCTTGACGGGACGGACGGGCGGGACGGTCCCGGCGGGCAGGCCCTCGAGGTCGCCCGACCAGGGCCCCGCGGACAGCAGCACACGGTCGGCCCGCAGGACGGTCCCGTCGTCCAGGCGGACGCCCGCCGCCGCGTCCCGCTCGACGACCACGCCCGCCGCGCGGCGCCGCACGACCCGCACGCCGGACCTCTCGCACGCCGCCAGCAGCGCCGCGGCGAGCCGGCGCGGGTCCACGGACCCGTCGTGCGGGGCGAGCAGCCCGCCCCGGACGCCCGGCGCCAGCATCGGCTCCCGCTTGCGGCACTCCCGCCCGGTGAGCGCCTCGACGGGGAGGCCGAGGCTCTCCTGGAAGCGGCGCAGGTCGTCCAGGACGGCCAGGTCGTCGGAGTCGAACGCGACCTGGAGCAGGCCGTCGTTCCGGTACCCGGTGGCGGTCCCGGTGAGCTCCTCCAATTCCGCCACGAACGCGTCGTAGCGGTCGCGGGACGCGAGGTTGAGCCGCAGCAGCGGCTCCTCGCCGTAGGCCAGCTCGCTGACGGGGGTGATCATTCCCGCCGCGACGGACGTCGCGCCGCTCGCGGGCGCGGGATCGACGAGGGTCACCGTGCCGCCCCGTCCGGCCGTCCGCCACGCCGCGGCCAGGCCGACGATCCCGGCCCCGATGACGACGATCTCCATGCGCGCTCCCTTCGCCGGCATGATCCGGATCAGGTCAGGCGGTCGGCGGCCCGTTCAGCCGCCCTCTCAGCCCGGTCGCACCGGACTCCCGCGGGTGTTCTGGGTGTTCTTCCCCCACTTTACGGCCGCTGTGACGCACATGACCGTCTGGACAGGTGTCCAGGCAAAAGCGGCCCCATTAGGGTGAGCGCCATGGAGAGGCTTGTTGTCGTGGGTGGCGGGCTGGCCGGCGTGCGCGCCGTGGAGGCCCTGCGCAGGAAGGGGTACGAGGGCGCGCTCACCCTCGTCTCGGCCGAGCGGCACCGGCCGTACGACCGGCCGCCGCTGTCGAAGGCCGTCCTCGCGGGCGACTCCGACGACACCACCGTCGACGCCGACTGGGACGCCCTGCGCTGCGAGCTCCTCCTCGGCGAACGGGCCACCGCGCTGCGCCCCGGCGCGCCCGGACGCGGCGGCGTCGTCGCCACCACGGCCGGCGACCTGCCCTTCGACGGCCTGGTCATCGCCACCGGCGCGGCCCCGATCACGCTGCCCGGCGACGGCCGCCAGCACGTCGTCCGCACCATCGAGGACGCCCGCGAGCTGCGCGGCCTCCTCGTCCCGGGCGCCCGCGTCGCGATCGTCGGCGCGGGCTGGATCGGCGCCGAGGTCGCCACCACCGCCGCGAAGAAGGGCTGCGCGGTCACCGTCGTCGAGGCCGCCGACACGCCCCTCGCGAACGCCCTCGGCCCCGAGGCCGGCGCCCTGACCGCCCGCTGGTACGCCGAGGCCGGCGTCGAGCTGCGCACCGGCGTGAAGGTCGCCGAGGTCGACGAGCGCGGCCTCGTCCTCGCCGCCGACGGCGCCCCCGGCCGCATCGACGCCGACGCGGTCGTCGTCGGCGTCGGCGTCCGCCCCGACCTCGGCTGGCTCGCCGGCTCCGGCCTCCTGCTCGAACGCGGCGTCGTCACCGACGCCGCCTTCCGCACCTCCCACGAGGGCGCCGAACCCGGCGCCCCCGGCGAGCACCGCCCCGACATCGTCGCCGTCGGCGACTGCGCCGCCTGGTGGTCGTCCCGCTACGGGCGCCGGCTCCTCGTCGAGCACTGGGACACCGCCCTCAACGCCCCCGAGATCGCCGCCGCGACACTCCTCGGCGAGGACGCCGCCTACGACGCGGCCCCGTACTTCTGGTCCGAGCAGTTCGGCCGCATGGTCCAGTACGCCGGGAACCACGCGGCGTCCGAGCGGATGATCCGGCGCGGCGACCCGGACGGCCCCAAGTGGGCCCTCGCGTGGCTCACCGGCGACCGCCTCGACGCGATCCTCACCGTCGACCGCCCCCGCGACCTCGTCCAGGCCCGCCGCGCGATCGCGTCCGGCGCGTCCGTCGACCCCGCCCTCCTCGCCGACCCCGACACCCCCGTCCGCCAGGCCGTTCGCGCGTAGCGGAGCGTCCTGGCGAAACAGGTGGTCGTCGAGGGGGTTTGCCGGTTTCGAAGGCGTGGTAGCAAGGGGGCGTGACGCAGATGCACGCAACCGTTGAAAGCGCACTCGACCCCCGGACCGACGCCCTCGCCGGCGAGTGGCTCACCCTCCCGGAGACCGCCGAGCGGCTCGGCATCAAGACCAACCGGATCAAGCAGCTCATCAGCGAGCGCAAGCTGCTGGCGGTCCGCCGCGAGGGGGAGCCGATGGTCCCGGCGGCCTTCGTCCACGAGGGCCAGGTGATCAAGGGGCTGTCCGGCACGCTCACCGTGCTCTCCGACGCCGGCTACAGCGACGTCGAGACCGTCCGCTGGCTGTTCACCGCGGACGACACGCTGCCCGGCACGCCGGTCGAGGCGCTCACCGAGAACCGGGGGACCGAGGTGCGGCGCCGCGCCCAGGCCCTGGCGTTCTGACCGTCCGCCCATCGGGGGTCACGCGCGCGCGTGGCCCCCGCAGCACTGCCCCGGAAGGAAGTCCTCCCCACCGTGTCCAGGCACCTGCCCTCCGACCGCGCCGTGGCCCTGCGCGCCCGGCTCGACCGCGCCCGTCTCTACCTCTGCACGGACGCGCGGGAGGAGCGCGGCGACCTGCCCGGGTTCCTGGACGCCGTCCTCGCGAACGGCGTCGACATCGTGCAGCTCCGGCAGAAGGGCCTGGAGGCGCGGCAGGAGATGGCGTACCTGGAGGTGTTCCGGGCCGCGTGCGAGCGGCACGGCGCGCTGCTGGCCGTCAACGACCGCGCGGACGTCGCCCACGCCGTGCGCGCGGACGTGCTGCACCTCGGGCAGGACGACCTGCCGGTGCCGGCCGCGCGGGAGATCGTCGGGGGCGACGTGCTGATCGGCCGGTCCACGCACGCGGCGGAGCAGGCGGCGGCCGCGGCGGCCGAGCCCGGGGTCGACTACTTCTGCACCGGGCCGACGTGGCCCACGCCGACCAAGCCCGGACGCCCCGCGCCGGGCCTGAAGCTGCTCGAGTACACCGCCGGGGAGCGGTTCTCCCGGCCGTGGTTCGCGATCGGCGGCATCGACCTCGGGAACCTGGAGCAGGTCCTGGCCGCCGGGGCGCGCCGCGTGGTGGTGGTGCGGGCGATCACCGAGGCGGACGACCCGGGCGCCGCGGCGGCCGAGTTCGCGCGGCGGCTCGCCGCCGTGTGACCCGCCCGTGTGATCCGCCCGTGTGACCCGCCCGTGCGGGCCGTCCCGTGCGTCCGTCCGGTGTGACGGCCCGCACGGTTCGCGGCGATGCGGCATGCCGCACAATGGGGATCATGGGACCCGACGACGAGCGGCCGGTCGACCTCGACGACGAGTTCGACGTCCTGCCCGACCAGACGTCCGACGACACCGACACCGGCTGGGGCGAGTGGCGCGGCGGCGACGACGACTCCCGCCTGCTGGAGGAGCGCCCGCCGCACTGGTGAGCCGCCCGGCGCCCTACAGGATGCCGAGGACGAACCCCGCCGTCATGACGACGGCGAGCGCGATCATCATGCGCCAGCGGTAGCGCGGGATGCGGGTCGGGCGCGGCTTGGGCGCCGGGGCGCTGCCCTCGCGCAGCGCCCGGACGAGCCGCCGCGCGGACGGCCGGGCCTGCGGGTTCTTGTCGAGGCAGCGGGCCGCGAGGTCGCGCAGCGGGCCGTCGAGGTCGCCGAGGTCCGGCGGCCGGGACGTCACCCGGCGCATCACCGCGGCGTTCGGCCCGGTGCCGAACGGGGGCCGGCCGGTGGCGGCGAACACCATCGCCGCGCCCCACGCGAAGACGTCCGCGGCCGGGCCGACGGGCTCGTCCTCGATCTGCTCGGGGGCCATGTAGGCGGGGGTGCCGAGCGGGCCGGTGGTCAGCGGCGTCGCGTCCGCCATGCGCGCGATGCCGAAGTCGATCACCTTGGCGCCGTCCGGGCCGAGGAGGACGTTGCCGGGCTTGAAGTCGCGGTGGACGATCCCCTCGCGGTGGATCGCGGCGAGCGCGGCGGCGGTGCCGAGGGCGACCCGGTGCAGCCGACGTTCCGGCAGCGGGCCCTCCTCGGCCACGATCTCCTGCAGGGACGGGCCGTCCACGTACTCGCTGACGATGTAGGGCCGGTCGCCGGTCACGTCGGCGTCCAGCACCTGCGCCGTGTGCCGCCCGGTGACCCGCCGCGCCGCGTCGGCCTCCTTGACGAACCGGTCGCGGGCGCGCCGCCCGGCCGCCATGCCGCCCTTCAGCAGCTTGACCGCGCAGAGTCCGCCGTCGTGGTCCTCGGCGAGGTAGACGACGCCCTGGCCGCCCTCGCCGAGCCTGCCCAGCAGGGGGCGGCCGCCGATGTCGTCCGGGTCGCCGGGGCCGAGCGCGGACGCGGGGCGGCGCCGCAGGTCGCGGGGGTCCGGGGCGGGCCGCCGGGTGGTGGCAGGGGACACGGGGACTCCGTGGGGGGAACGGATATGGAGGGTCCTTATTTGTACCGTGTGACCGTCCTGTCCGGCAGGGGAACGCGGATCTTCACGCGCGTCACCGGCATTCCCCGAACGAGCCCCGCTGCGCGACGTCCCGTGACGAGGACCCGACCATGACCGTGTAGCAGCCGTCCGCGACCTTCCACCGCTTCGCCTCGACGTTCCAGTAGGACAGGTCCCGCGCGGTCAGCGGGAAGGCGACGGTCGTGCTCTGCCCCGGCCGCAGCGTGACCTTCGTGAAGCCCTTGAGCTGCTTCGGCGGCTGCGGGACGTCCACACCGGGCGAGGGCAGGCCGAGGTACATCTGCGGGACGGCCACGCCCGTGCGGCTCCCCGTGTTCGTGACCGTGACCTTCACTTCCTTGGAGCCGACCTTCAAGCCGCTGTAGCGGAACGTCGTGTACGACAGGCCGTGCCCGAACGGGTACTTGGGCGTGATGCCCTTGGCGTCGTAGTGCCGGTAGCCGACCATGACGCCCTCGGAGAACGTCGCGGTCTTGTTCACGCCCGGGTACTGCGCGGGGTTCCCGGCCGTGGGCGCGTGCGCCTCCTCGGCGGGGAACGTGACCGGCAGGCGCCCGCCCGGGTCGACGTCCCCGTACAGGACGCGGGCCAGCGCGTCGCCGGCCTCCTGCCCCGGGTACCAGGTCTCGACGACCGCCGCGACGTCGTCCGCCCACGGGGTGAGGACGGGCCCGCCCGTCTGCAGCACCACGATCGTGTTCCGGTTCGCCGCCGCGACCGCCGAGATGAGGCCGTCCTGGTCGCCGCGCAGCGGCTCGCCGCACTCCAGCGTGAGGCACGATTTGTCGAAGAACTCGCCCTGGCCGTCGGTGGCGAACACGATCGCGACGTCCGCGCCGCGGGCCGCGTCCGCCGCGGCGCCGTGGTCGTCGCCGTCCCGGTAGGTGATCGAGGCGCCCGCGCCGGCGCGCCGCGTCAGGCCCTCCTGCGCGCCGACGGACGCGAACGGGACGACCTTGGCCGACCCGAACCCGGCCTGGCTCTCCTTCGCGGCCCGCCCGATCAGCGCGATCTTCTTCGGCGCCTTCAGGGGGAGGACGCCGTCGTTCTTCAGCAGCGTGACGCCGTTCTCGGCGATCGTCCGGGCCGCGGTCTCGCTCGCCGTCCGGTCGACGCGGGCGAGGTCGTTCGGGTACGCGGGCCGGTCGAAGACGCCGAACTCGAACATCGTCCGCAGGACGTTGCGGGTGTGCCCGTCGATGGTCGCCTGGGTGACCTTCTTCTGCGCGCGCGCCATCTTCAGCAGGAACGCGTTGTAGCGGACGCCGATCGGCAGTTCCATGTCGAGCCCGCCGTTGGCGGCCTCGGTGGTGTCGTGCACGGCGGTGTGGTCGGACATGACCATCCCGTTGAAGCCCCACTCCGACCGCAGGATCCCGTTCAGCACGCCGCCGTCGTGGCACGCCCAGCGGCCGTTCAGCTTCCCGAACCCGCACATGACGGTCGCGGCGCCGCCCTCGGTCACGGCGGCCTCGAACGGCGGCAGGTAGATCTCGCGGAGCGTGCGCGGGTCCACGGCCATGTTCAGCTCGAGGCGGTCCTTCTCCTGGGTGTAGACGGCCAGGTGCTTCACCGAGGCCATCACGCCCTGCCCCTGCGCGCCCTTGATCCAGGACGCGCCGAGCCGCGCCGACAGGTACGGGTCCTCGCCGAACCCCTCGAACGTCCGGCCGTTGAGCGGCGTGCGCAGCACGTCCACGGTCGGGCCGAAGATCACGTCGTTGCCGCGGTGCCGCGCCTCCCACCCGACCGTCTTGCCGTACAGGTGCGCGGCCCCCCGGTCGAACGTCGCGGCCAGCGCGATCGGCGCGGGCAGCGCGGTCGCCTCGCCCTGCCGGACGCCCGCCGGGCCGTCGACCATGTACAGCGGCGGGACGCCGAGGCGTTCGATCCCGTTGTTGGTGTCGGCGTGCGCCCAGTCGAAGAACCCGCCGAGCGGGCCGCCGAACGGGTCGTCGGACGCCAGCAGCGCGATCTTCTCGTCGTCGGTCAGCTTCGCGAGCAGCAGCCCGGCCCGCCGGTCCGCGCTCAGCGAGGTGTCGCACCACGGCCGCACGGCCGGGTCGCCGCAGCGGCTCGCCGCGGCCCGCGCGCCGTCCGTCCGGGCGGGGACGACCACGAGCGCGAGCGCGCAGGCGAGCGCGCCGGCCGCGGGCAGCCACCGCCCGGTCCGCGTCCTGAGGGTTCGCGTCCCGCCGGTCCGCGACCTGCCGGTTTGGAGCATCAGGCCTCCCCGCCCCCGTGCCCGGCGCCCTCGTGCCCCGCGCCCTCGTCCTGGACGCGCAGCGCGTTCAGCGTGAAGGCGACCATGTGGTAGTGGCCGATGAGCATCACCAGTTCGATCAGCTCTTGCTCGCCGAAGCGGGTGGCCAGCTCCGTCCAGGTCGCGTCCGTCACCGTGCCGCGCTCGTGCAGCTCGTCCGCGGTGGCCAGCACCATCCGGTCGTCGTCGGCCCACGGATGGTCGTCGGGGTCGCGGCGGAGCGCGGCGATCTCGTCCTCGGTCAGCCCCGCGTCCAGCGCGAGCCCGCGATGGTGCGCCCACTCGTACTCGCAGGACCGGTGGTGCGCCGTCCGCAGGATCGCCAGCTCGCGGTCCCGGCCGGACAGCAGGCCGTTCATCAGCAGCGCCGACCCGAGGCCGATCCAGGACTGGAACAGCGACGGGTGCCGGGCCAGCGTCGTGAAGACGTTCAGCGGCCCGGTCGTGGCGGTGACGGCCTTGAGCACGTCGTCCCACTGCTCCGGCGGCAGCGGGGCGATGCGCGGAACGCGGTTCCCGGGGATGTCGGCGCACATGGCGACATTTCTGCCACCAAATGGTGGGACAGTGCTAGAGCGATCAGGTCATTTGGCCGGATCGTGCCAATCTTCGTGAATCGGTCGCCGGTCCGCGCGGTGTCAGGTGCGGCGGGAGGTCGCCGCGACGGCCAGCCCCGCGAGCGCCTCGCGCGCCTCCTCGGTGATCGGCGCCGCCCGGAGCGCCCGCTCGGCCTCGTCGAGGTACCGCTCGATCATCTCCTCGCAGGCCGCGAGCCCGCCGGTCTCCTCGATGATCGTGCGCAGCTCGTCCACCCCCGGCCGGTCCAGCTCCGGGTCGCCGAGACGCCGCTCGAGCGCCGCCGCCCGCGTCGCGTCCGCCCGCTCCAGCGTCAGCGCGACCAGCACCGTCCGCTTGCCCTCGCGCAGGTCGTCGCCCGCCGGCTTGCCCGTCTCGGCCGGGTCGCCGAACACGCCCAGGACGTCGTCGCGGAGCTGGAACGCGATGCCGAGCGGCAGCCCGTACGCGGTCAGCGCGGCGGAGACGTCCGGACGGCCCCCGGCCAGCGCCGCGCCCAGGTGCAGCGGCCGCTCGATCGTGTACTTCGCGCTCTTGTACTCGACCACCCGCAGGGCCGTGGCGACCGTCGCCGCGCCGCGCGTCCCCTCCAGCATGTCGAGGTACTGGCCGCACATGACCTCGGTGCGCATCAGGTCGTAGACGGCCCGGCCGCGCCGCCGGCGCTCGCCGTCCAGCCCGCACGCCTCGAACATCTCCGCCGACCAGGCCAGGCACAGGTCGCCGAGCAGGATCGCGGTGCCCTCCCCGAACGCCGCCGCGTCGCCCGGCCAGCCCTGCGCGCCGTGCAGCGCCTCGAACCGGCGGTGCACCGACGGCTGCCCGCGCCGCGTGTCGCTGGAGTCCATGACGTCGTCGTGGATCAGCGCGCTCGCCTGCAGCAGTTCCAGGGACGCCGCCGCGTCCACGATGCCCGCCTCCCCGCCGCCGCCCGCGGCGCGCCACCCCCAGTAGCAGAACGCCGGGCGCAGCCGCTTCCCGCCGCGCAGCAGCGCGTCCAGCGCCCCGAGCAGCGGCGACAGGTCGTCGCTGATCGCCAGCAGGCCGGGACGCTGCCGGTCGACGAACGCGAGCAGCGCCTCGTCGACCCGCTTGCGGATGCGGCTCGTCGACATGTCGTGATCGTATCCAGGGGAAGGCATGCAACCGCCCGTCAGTAGCGCGAGATGTCCACCGATCTTAGGAAATCTCCGCCATTTAACGACAACTGGATGTAAACGCGCGGTCCAACCGGAACCTGCCCGGGTCCGGGGCCCGCCGCCCGCCCCTTCTGTACGCTGGGGGGATGCGATCCGTGCGCCCCGAACGGCCCCCCACAGTCCGCGAGCTGCTCGCCACCGGTGGAAGGTCCTTCTCCTTCGAGTTCTTCCCGCCCAAGAGCGAGAAGGGCGCGCGGACCCTCTGGCGTACGATCCGCGAGCTCGAGCCGCTGCGGCCCACGTTCGTCTCCGTCACCTACGGCGCCGGCGGCGGCACCCGCGACACCACCGTCGACATCGTCGAGCGGATCGCCACCGACACCACCCTCACCCCGGTCGCCCACTTCACCGCGGTCGACCACTCCCAGGCCGAGCTCCGCCACCTCATCGGACGGCTCGCCGCCGCGGGCGTCCGCAACATGCTCGCGCTGCGCGGCGACCCGCCCGGCGACCCCATGGGGGAGTGGGTCAGGCACCCCGACGGCGTCGAGTACGCCGCCGACCTCGTCCGGCTCATCCGCGCCACCGGCGACTTCAGCGTCGGCGTCGCCGCGTTCCCCTACAAGCACCCCCGCTCGCCCGACATCGAGAGCGACACCCGGTACTTCGTCGAGAAGTGCCGCGCCGGCGCCGACTACGCCATCACGCAGATGTTCTTCCGCGCCGAGGACTACTTCCGCCTGCGCGACCGCGTCGCCGCCGCGGGCGGCGACGTCCCGATCATTCCCGGGATCATGCCGGTCACCCGGCTCAGCACCATCGAGCGGTCCGAGCAGCTGTCCGGCGCGCCGTTCCCGCCCGAGGTCAAGGCCCGCTTCGACGCCGTCGCGGACGACCCCGAGGCCGTCCGGCGCCTCGGCATCGAGCACGCCGCCGAACTGTGCCGCGAGCTCCTCGACCAGGACGCCCCGGGCGTCCACTTCATCACCTTCAACAAGTCGACGGCGACGCGCGAGGTGTACGGGCTGCTCGAAGCCGACGGCTACTGCGGCGCGGCGCCCGTGGCCAGCGGCAGCGTCCCGCCCATGACCGCGTAGCGGGGCCCGCCGCCCGGGAACTCGAAGTCGGTCAGCAGGTCCACCATGCCGACCGACCGGTAGAGCCGGCGGGCGGGGGTGTCCGGCCGCCGCTCCAGCGTCGACAGCACCACCGTCCGCTCCGGCCTGCCCTCGCACAGCGCCGTCAGCAGCCCCCGGCCGAGCCCCCGCCCCTGCGCGTCCGGACGGACGTGCAGCTCCGCGACCTCGAAGGCGTCCTCGAGCCACGTCGCCGCGTGCTCCGGGCCGCCCCGCGCGGTCAGCGCCTCGAGCACCACGTCGTGCCACCACTGGCCGCGCTCGCCGTGGAACCCGTACGCGAGCCCGTGCAGCGGCCCCGGCAGGCGCACCAGCCCGCCCCGCCGCTCCGCGACGAACGCCCGGAACCCCGGATATCGCGCGTGCCGCTCCATGATCGTGCGCCGCCCCGGCAGCTGCTCGCGCGGCGGGTCCATCGCCGCCGCGTAGACGTCCAGCAGCGGGTCCAGCCTGCGCAGGAAGGCCCGTTCGTCGATCTCGCGCAGCTTCGCGTCCCTCACCCGCCCGAGCCTAGACCCGGGGGAGGGTCCGGGGGGTCGCCGACAGCCGCTCGTACACGTCCCACAGGATCCGGTCGGCGGCCTGCCGCAGCCGCGCCCGCTCCGCGTCGAGGGACGCACCCCACCGGCGCGCCTCCGGGCCGAGCCACGCGTCCGTCCCGCCGAGGGTCTTCACGGGCGCGTCGAGCGCCTGCCGGAGCCGGTCGATCCCGCCGTAGGCGTCCGCGTACGCCCGGTAGAGCTCCGCGTACGCCGGGTTGGGGCGCTCCGTGGGCGCCAGCGCCCCGGCCGCCGCGCCCTCGATCGGCGGCGGCAGGCTCCCCGGAGGCGGCGGCGCGCTCATGCCCGCCTCCTGCGGGGGGACGACCCTCCGGCGGGAGCCGCGCTCATTCCCTCGCTCCGCCCGGTCATGACGCGGGCCGCGACGTCGTCAGGTCCAGCTTGCCGACGGCCTCCCGCGTGCGCGCGCTCCAGTCGGCACCGGCGATGACCTGCACCGCCACCGGACGGACGTCCGCGCGCCCGGCCTCGGCCAGGAACGCCCGCAGCCACCCGACGTCCATCCGGACCTCGTTGCTCGCCATGCCCAGCGACTCCCGGATCACCCGCAGCCGCGCCTCGTCGCCCTCGGCCCCCGCGAGCAGCCGCGCGGCGCCCGCCGGGCCCAGCCGCTCGTACAGGCGCGCGGTGTAGTCGGGATCGTCGACGTCGGCCTTCAGCCGCGCCCACACCGCGGGCGGGACGGCCGCGCCGTCCTCGAACGCAGCCCGCAGGGCCCGCGCGTCCGCCTCCGCCGCCTTCTCGGCCGTCCGCCGGTCGGGGTGGCTGCCGATGTCGCCCGCGCCGCGCGACGGCAGCCCGCCCGGCGACGGCGTCCCCGCCCGTCCCGGATCGGGGGTGCGCGGCGCCTTCGCCACCGGGTCCCGGCGGGGCGGCGCGACCGGCGCGGGCGCGCCGCCGGCGGCCTCCACCGGCGCCCGCCCCGTCTCCGGCAGCGGCGCCGGACCGGACGGCGGCCGCATCGAGCCGCCGTCCGGGTGCGTCATCGCGTAGCTGTAGCGGCGCGACAGCATCCCGAGCTGGTTCCCGACCCACTGCGCGACCTCGTCGGCCTGCCGGTACCCCGCCGCGGACACCCCGGGCGGCGGCCGGTGCCCGTTCAGCCAGCCCCGGATCGCGTTCTGCGCGTCCTGCATCTGCTTGATGAGCCGATCCAGCGCCGGCGGGTCGATCCCCCGGAAGTTCGGGTCGCGGGCGGCCGGGCCCGTGCGCATCTGCGCGGTCATCGGTCCTCCGGGGGTCACCGGACGTCGGGGTCGTCTCCCAGAATCACACCGGCGTCACAGGCTGTCGAGGGCTTTGCCGACAGCGGCCTCGTCGCGCGCGACGAACGCGGCGCCGTCCGTCACCACGATGGGCCGCTGGATCAGCACCGGGTTGGCGACCATGATCTCGATCCACCGCGCCCGGTCGTGCTCCAGGTCCTTCAGCCCGAGCTCCTTCGCGACCGGCTCGGTCAGCCGCGCGACCTCCCACGGCTCCGCGCCGATCCGGGTGAGGACGGCGTCCAGCTCCGCGGCCGTCGGCGGCTCGTCCAGGTACCGCCGCTCGGTGTAGGCGACGCCCGCCTCGTCCAGCGCGGCCTTCGCGGCGCGGCTCTTGGAGCAGCGCGGGTTGTGCCAGATCTCCGTCATCACTCCACCTCCGCCGGGTCGCCCCCGGTGATCTTCAGCAGTTCCTCGTACGACGTCGGGAACACGGTGTGCGGATGCCCGCCCGCCGCCCACACCCGGTCGTGGTCGTCCAGCCAGACGTCCACGAGCGTGCGGATCGGCGCCGGATGGCCCACCGGCGCCACGCCGCCGATCGGCTGGCCCGTCGCCTCCCGGACGAACTCGGGCGTCGCCCGCCGCACCTTCCCCGCGCCCACGAGACCCGCGACCTTCACGGTGTCGACCCGGTGCGCCCCGCTCGTCAGCACCAGCAGCGGCGCGCCGTCCGCGTCGAACACCAGGCTGTTGGCGATCGCGCCGACCTCGCAGCCCAGTTGCTCCGCGGCGGCCTGCGCCGTCCGCGCCGCCTCCGGCAGTTCGACGACCTCGCCCTCGACCCCGTGGTCGCGCAGGACGCTCGCGACGTGTTCGGCGTTCGGATGCATGCCCGCACCCTAACCGACCTGCGCACGGCGCTCCGTTCGAACACGTTGACGAATCGTCACGAGGGCGGTTTACTGTGAGTGCGTCGAACTTATGTTCGACGTGATGCGGGACTCGCGGCCCGTATCAGGGCGACGCCCTCCGCCGGCGGCGATGTGCCGGCGGGGGGCCGAGGGCCGGGCGGAGTGAGGGGAAGCTCTCCGCCCGGCCGGCCCGAGCCCCGGAAGGAGGCAGCCATGTCCGCAACGACGACCGCAGTCCACTCCGCCGCTCTGCCCGGCCCGCCGAGCCCGCGGCGGCGTCCGAGGCCCGCGCCGCGCCCGGCGCACACCGCCGCCGGCCAGCTGCAGGCCGCCCGCACGGGCCTCGCCGAGGCCGCCGAGGCGACCACGCCCGCCGTCCGCTACGTCTGCGCCCACCTCGCCGCGCTGCGCGCCGCCGCCGCGGTGCTGGCCTCCCGCGAACCCGTGGAGACGCACCGCCGCGGCCGTCCCCGCAGCGTGTGGGTGCTGCTGCCCGAGGCCGAGCCCGCACTGCGCGAATGGGCCGCCTTCTTCGCCGCCGGCGCCGACAAGCGCGCCGCCGCCGAGGCCGGCCTGCCCCGCGCCGTCACCGTCCGCGAGGCCGAGGAACTCCTGCACGACGCCGAGATCTTCGTCTCCCTCGTCGAGGACTCCCTCGGCATCGCCGGCCAGACCGCCCTCCCGTTCACCGACGCCAACTGACCCCTCCCCGGGGGCCCGTCCCACCTCCCCGGGACGCCCCCGCCGGGCCGGGGCGGCTCGCTCCCCTCACCAAGCACCGCCCCGGCCCGGCCTCCCCCCCGCGATGCCGCCCCGCGGCTCCACCGCGTACAAGCGCAGTTAGCCACGCGGGCAAGCCCGGCTCTTGGGGGTGGCCTTTGTGTGGGCGGGCGCGGTCGCCGGCCGTCGAGGCGGTGCGGGGATGCGGGCTTGGGGGTGTGCGCACGGGTGGGGGCCTGCGGCGTTCATGGCCGGGGGCGGGCGGGGTCGGGGGTGGTTCGGGGTGGGTGATAGGGATTTGCGGGTGGACGCACTGTTGCCGCTCGCCGGGATGCGCATCGTCGAGATCTCCAGCTTCGTCGCCGCGCCGCTGGGCGGGATGACGCTCGCGCAGCTCGGCGCCGAGGTGATCCGGGTGGACCAGGTCGGCGGCGGGCCCGACATCGACCGGTGGCCGCTGGCGCCGTCCGGGCGGAGCCTGTACTGGGCGGGGCTCAACAAGGGGAAGCGCTCGGTCACCGTGGACCTGCGGTCGGCCGAGGGACGCGGCGTCGCGGCGCGGCTCGCGGCCGAGTGCGGGACCGTGCTGACGAACGCGCCGCCGCGCGACGGCCTCGCCCCGGACGACCTGGCGGCGCGGCGGCCCGATCTCGTGCACGTCCAGCTCCTGGGGCGCCGGGACGGGGGCACCGCGGTCGACTATACGGTGAACGCGGCGTCCGGGTTCCCGGCGATCACCGGGCGGGACGGCGCGCCGGTGAACCACGCGCTGCCGGTGTGGGACGTCGTCTGCGGGCTCTACCTGGCGGCGGGGCTGCTCGCGGCGGAGCGGCACCGGCTGCGGACGGGCGAGGGCGTCCGGCTGCGGGTCGCCCTCGACGACGTCGCGCTGGCGACCGCCGGGAACCTGGGGTACCTCGCGGAGGCGCAGCTCGGGGCGCCGCGCGAGCGGCTCGGCAACCACCTGTTCGGCGAGTTCGGGCGCGACTTCGAGGCCGCGGACGGGCGCGTCATGGTCGCCGTGGTCACCGGACGGCACTGGCGCGACCTCGTCGCCGCGACCGGGCTCGGGGACGTCGTGGCGGCGCTCGAGCGGGCGCTGCGGGCGGACTTCGGGACGGCCGGGGACCGGTACCGGCACCGGGAGGCGATCGGCGGCGTCCTCGCCTCGTGGTTCGGGGCGCGGACGTGCGCGGAGATCGCGGACGCGCTGGGCGGCACGTCCGTCCTGTGGTCGCGGTACCGGGACTTCGGCGAGGTGGCGCGGGACCTGGACGGCCGGCCGCTCATGGGCGAGATCGACCAGCCCGGCGTCGGCCCCCACCTGGCGCCCGGCTCGCCGCTGGTGTTCGGCGGGCAGGCCCCGCCCGTCCCCGCGCCGGCCCTCGGCGAGCACACCGCCGAGGTCCTGCGGGACGTCCTCGGGATGACCGGCGACGAGGTGGCCGGCCTGCGGGCCCGGGGCGTCGCCGGGGAGCCCTAGTCCTCCTGCAGGACGGAGAGGGTGTTGCCCGCCGGGTCCTTGAACCACGCGATGAGCGGGCCCTCCTTCCGGAAGATGCCCTTCTCGTCGGTGGCGCCGCCGTAGTGCTCGAACCGGACGCCCCGCCCGGCGAGCCCGGCGACGGCCGCCTCGATGTCGTCCACCGGGAAGTTCAGGATCGTGAACGTCGCCGGCGTGTGGTCGGGTTTCGGGTAGACGAGAGTGTCGCGGCCGCCCGCGATGTGCAGGGTGAGCATGCCGTGCTCCTCGGAGACCTCCAGGCCGAGGACCTCGCCGTAGAACTTCCGCGCGGCCTCGATGTCGTCCACCGAGAACCCGCTGAACGCCTTCGTGTCTTTGAACATGCGCCGCCTCCTTCGTCGTGTGCGCACCGATACCGACCGGCCGCGGCGCCGGAACTCATCGCACGGCTTTTGTCGGCATATGAGATTGTTAGGGGAGCGAAGTAAGGAGGGACAGGCGTGGCGGCGCGGGGCGGTCGGGGGCTGGTGCCGCTGCTGGCGTTCCTCGGCGTGGCCGCCTACTCGCTGTCGATGGCGGTCGTCACCCCGGCGCTGCCGCAGATCCAGGCGGGGCTCGGCACGACGCCGGCGGGCGCGGCGTGGGCGCTGACGGCGATGACGCTGTCGGCGGCCGTGGCGACGCCGGTCGTGGGGCGGCTCGGCGACCTGTACGGGCCGCGCCGGGTGCTGCTGGCGGTGCTCGCGGCGGCGACGGCCGGGATGGTCGTGGCCGCGTCCGCGGGGTCGCTGCCGGTCATGCTCGCCGGGCGGGTGCTGAGCGGCGCCGGCGCCGGTGTGTTCCCGCTCGCCTACACGATCATCCGCGCCGTGGTGCCGCCCGAGCGGACGGCGTCCGCGGTGGGCCTGATGTCGTCGATGCTGGGGCTCGGCGGCGCGCTGTCGTGGTGCATGGCCGGGCCGATCATCGACCTGCTCGGGTGGCGGTGGCTGCTGTGGGTGCCGGTGCTCGGGCTCGCCCCGGGGCTGGTCGCCGCCTGGTTCGTGGTGCCGGGCTCGCCGCCCCGCGCGGGCGCCCGGGTGGACTGGTGGGGCGCGGTGCTGTTCGCGGGGTGGCTCGTGGCGGCGCTGGCGGCGCTCACCCAGGGGACGTTCTGGGGCTGGACGTCGCCGGGCGTGCTGGGGCTGCTCGCCGCGGCGGCGGTGACGGCCGTCGTCTGGCTGCGGGTCGAGGCGCGGGTGCGGGAGCCGCTCGTCGATCCGCGGATCATGCGGCTCCGCGGGGTGTGGACGGCCAACGCGGCGTCGCTGCTGTCGGGCTACGCGCTGATGGCGGGAGGGCTGCTGTTCCCGCTGCTGGTCCAGCTCCCGCAGGACACCGGCCACGGGTTCGGGGGCAGCGCGACGCAGGCGGCGGTGCTCCAGCTGCCCGCGAGCGTCGGGATGACGCTGGCGGGCGCGGCGGCGGGGGCGCTGGACCGGCGGATCGGGTCGCGCGCCGTGCTGTTCGCCGGGGCGGCGCTGACGGGCGGCGGCTACCTGTTCGTCACGTTCGCGCATTCGGAGCTGTGGCACCTGTACGCCGGCGGCGTCGCCCGCGGCGTGGGCCTCGGCCTCGCCTACGCGGCGGTCGCGACGCTGGTGGTGCTGGCCGTCCCGGAGGGGGAGACGGGCGCGGCGACGGGCGTCAACACGCTGATCCGGACGGTCGGGGCGTCGCTGGGCACGCAGGTCAGCGCGGTGATCGTGGCGGGGGTGCCGGGGGAGCGGGGGTTCACCGCGGGGTTCGCGCTGAGCGCGGCGGCGATGGCGGCCGTGCTCCCGCTGGCCCTGCTGGCCGCGCGCGGCGGGGGCCGGTCCGGGCGGGTCGCGGGGGAGCCGGTGGTGCGTCCGGCGATGGCGTCGGCGGACGCGCGCGACGGCGCGTGACGCGGCTCAGGCGCGGGGCCGGAACCCGTCGAACATGACGGCGAGGGCGCGGTCGCGCGTCCCGGCGTCCCACTGACCGCGCTCGGCCGCCAGGCACGCGGCGGTGAGCAGCGCGAGCACCTCCGGCATCCCGACGTCGTCGCGGACGGCACCGGACCGCTGCGCCCCGTCCAGCAGCGTTTCCAGCAGGCGCAACATGGTGCCCTGCAGGTCCCCCAGCCCGGCCTTCACGTCGTCCTCGGCGACGCCCGACTCGGCGAGCGCGTCCACGAGCATCCGCTTGTGGGTGCTCTCCTCGACGATGCGGGCGAAGAACGCGAAGAAGGACGTCTCCGCGGCGGACTCGTCCGCGATCAGGGCGGCGCCCTCGTCGGCCAGCGCGCCGACGCGGTCCCGCACGACCGCCCGGTAGAGGTCCTCCTTGGTCGGGAACTGCCGGTAGATGGTGGCGAGCCCGACGTCGGCGCGGCGGGCGATCTCCCGCATCGAGGCCGACATCCCGTCCCGGGCGAGGACGATCTCGGCCGCCTCGAGAACGCGCGCGCGGTTGCGCCGCGCGTCGGCGCGCAGCGGACGCTCGGTCTCGGGCATGGCGGTCTCCTTGCAAACCGGAACAGGTGATCCGTATAGTCGAGAAGTAACCGGATCAATTGTTCCGGTTGTTCTCGCATGCCGATTCTAGAGGAGAACGCATGGAGTACGCGGCACTGGGACGCTCCGGGCTCAAGGTCTCGCAGGCCGGCCTGGGCACCATGAACTTCGGTACGGACCATCCGATGGCCGGATGCGGCGAGGACGAGGCCCGCCGGATCATCGACGCCTTCCTGGAGGCGGGCGGCAACCTCATCGACACCGCGAACCGCTACACCGGCGGCCAGTCGGAAGAGATCGTCGGACGGGCCATCGCCGGCCGCCGGGAATCGGTCGTGCTCGCGACGAAGGGGTTCATGCCGCAGGGCGACGGCCCCAACGACGCGGGGCTGTCGCGGCTGCACCTCACCCGGGCCCTGGAGGCGAGCCTGCGCCGCCTGGGCACCGACCACATCGACCTCTACCAGTGCCACCAGTGGGACGCGGACACGCCCATCGAGGAGACGATGGCCACGCTGGACGGCTTCGTCCGGTCGGGCAAGGTCCGCTACATCGGCTGCTCGAACTTCACGGCCGCGCAGATCGTCGAGGCGCGGTGGGCGGCCGAGCGCGTCGGCGGGACGCCGTTCGTCAGCCTGCAGCCGCAGTACTCGCTGGCCGTCCGCGACATCGAGGCGGAGATCCTGCCGGTGTGCGAGCGGCACGGCCTCGGCACCCTGACGTACTCGCCGCTGGCGAGCGGGGTGCTGACCGGGCGGTACGCGCGCGGCGCCGCACCGGACGCCGACTCGCGGATGGGCCGGATGAGCGCGTCGCCGCTGGCCATGGCGCGGGTCTTCGTCGACGAGATGCTGAACGAGCGGACGCTGGGCATCGCCGAGGAGGTCGGGAGGGTCGCGGACGAGCTGGGCGCCACGCCCGCCGCCGTCGCGCTCGCCTGGGTGCGCTCGCGCCCGGGGGTCACCTCGGTGATCGTCGGGCCGCGCAGCCTGGAGCACCTGCGCGGGAACCTGGCGGGCTTCGAGCTGGAACTGCCGCCCGAGGCGGTCGCCCGGCTGGACGAGGCGTCGTGGTCGCCCATGCTCGCGCCGGTCACCGGCATGGGCGGGGTGCGGGCCGGCCATCTGCGGACGGTGACGAACGCGTGAGCGCGCGCGTGACCGTGTGAGAGCACGCGAACGGGGGCCCGGGCGGAGCCCGGACCCCCGTCGTGCGAGGCGGTGGATCAGAACGACTCGACGGCGCGGCGCGCCTCCGGGTCGAGGACGCCCCAGGAGATGAGCTCCTCGGTCAGCTCCGTCGGGGACTTGTCATAGATGACCGCGAGTGAACGCAGATCCTCCTGACGGATGGACAGGACCTTCCCGTTGTAGTCGCCCCGCTGGCTCTGAATCGTCGCGGCGTAACGGGCGAGAGGACCGGCCTTGTCCTTCGGAAGCTGCTGCAGCCGCTCGAGGTCGATCACGAGCTTCGGTGTAGGCCCGAGCGGGCTCGGCGCGGCTCCGCCGGGCAGCAACTCGGAAACCGGCACGCCGTAGAAATCGGCGAGCTCGGCCAGCTTCTGAACGGTGACGGCGCGGTCGCCCCGCTCGTACGAACCCACGACGACGGCCTTCCAGCGGCCTCGGGACTTCTCTTCCACGCCGTGCAGGGACAGCCCCTGCTGGGTGCGGATGGCGCGCAGGCGCGCGCCGAGAGCCTTTGCGTATTCAGACGGCATTCTTGGCCCCCCAGGCTCACTTTCGTCGTCGATTGGTTCCCGGCCGATGCCGGAGAACCGACAGAATCCCGAAGCCAATGCGCCTCAAGACCCCGTCTCCAGGGATGGTTACGGACAGTGACGGTAAAACGGTGCGGGCCCCAGGTCAAGCTGATTGGAAAAAAGCGGTCGAATCCGTAGGTCTCGGTTCGGACCGTCCGGGACCCCCGAACCCCGGCGGGAACGGCGTCCAGACGGCCGTTCCGCGCGCTCGACCGGCCGAGTGTGACCCCTCTCACCAGGGATGATACGACCCCGCCCCGGGACGGGGCAGTTCCCGCCGACTGCTAACGTGTGGGGGACAAGACGTCCTTTAAGGCCCGTCCAGTGAGGCGGGAAAGGAGGTTTCCGAGGTGAATGCTGCCTCCAGGCCGTCGCGGCCTGCGGGGTCGCGCGCCGCGGAGGGTGACCCCCGGCCCAAGGCCGTTCTGGAGGGTCCCGACATCCGCCGTGCGCTGACCCGGATCGCCCACGAGATCCTCGAACGCACCAAGGGCGGGCACGACGTCCTGCTGCTCGGCATCCAGACGCGCGGGGTGACGCTGGCCGAGCGGCTGGCGGGCCTGCTGCGCGAGGTGGAGGGACGTCCGGTGCCGTGGGGCTCGCTCGACGTGACCATGTACCGGGACGACCTCCGGATGCGTCCCGCGCGCGCCCTCGGCCGCACCGAGCTCCCGTCCGACGGCATCGACGACCGCGTCGTGGTGCTGGTCGACGACGTCCTGTTCTCCGGACGGACGGTCCGCGCGGCGCTCGACGCCCTCAACGACCTCGGCCGGCCGCGCGCCGTCCAGCTCGCGGTGCTGGTCGACCGCGGGCACCGCGAGCTGCCGATCCGCGCCGACTACGTGGGCAAGAACCTGCCGACGTCGATGCGCGAGACCGTCAAGGTGCTGCTGGACGAGAACGACGGCCGCGACGCGGTGCTGCTCGGCCCGGTCCCCGAGCCGGTCGGCTCCCCGGTCGCCGGCCCCGCGGGAGGTGCCGAGTGAAACGCCATCTGATCTCCGCCGCCGACCTGACCCGCGACGACGCGCTGCTCGTCCTCGACACCGCCGAGGAGCTGGCGCAGGTCGCGGGCCGCTCGATCAAGAAGCTGCCGACGCTGCGCGGCCGCACGGTCGTCAACCTGTTCTTCGAGGACTCCACCCGCACCCGGATCTCGTTCGAGGCGGCCGCGAAGCGGCTCTCCGCGGACGTCATCAACTTCTCCGCGAAGGGGTCCAGCGTGTCCAAGGGCGAGAGCCTGAAGGACACCGCGCTGACGCTCGAGGCGATGGGCGCCGACGGCGTCGTCATCCGGCACGGCGCGTCCGGCGCCCCGCACCGCCTCGCGGGCTGGGTGCAGGGCAGCGTCGTCAACGCCGGCGACGGCACCCACGAGCACCCGACCCAGGCGCTGCTGGACGCGTTCACGATGCGCCGCCGCCTCGGCGAGCTCGAAGGCCGCCGGATCACGATCGTCGGCGACGTCCTGCACAGCCGGGTGGCGCGTTCCAACGTCCTGCTGCTGGACACCCTCGGCGCCGACGTCACCGTCGTCGCGCCGCCGACGCTGCTGCCGGTCGCGATCGACACCTGGCCCTGCCGGGTCTCCTACGACCTGGACGCCGTCCTGCCGAAGAGCGACGTGGTCATGATGCTGCGCGTCCAGCAGGAGCGGATGAACGCCGCGTACTTCCCGACCGTGCGCGAGTACAGCCGCCGCTACGGCCTGGACGCCGAGCGGATGGGGCAGCTCCCCGAGCAGGCGATCGTCATGCACCCCGGGCCGATGAACCGCGGCGTCGAGATCGCCGCCGAGGTCGCCGACTCGGTCCGCTCCACCATCGTCGAGCAGGTCGCCAACGGCGTCAGCGCCCGGATGGCCGTCCTCTACCTGCTGCTCGGAGGCTCCGAGCCCGCCATCGGCCAGGAGGTCTCCCAGTGACAGAAACCCTCATCAAGGGCGCCCGGATCCTCGGCGGCGAGCCCGCCGACATCCTCGTCCGCGACGGCGTCATCGCCGCGGTCGGCACCGGCCTGGACGCCCCGGGCGCGCAGGTCGTCGACGCCGACGGGCTGATCGCCCTGCCCGGGCTGGTCGACCTGCACACCCACCTGCGCGAGCCCGGCCGCGAGGACGCCGAGACCGTCGAGTCCGGCACGAAGGCCGCCGCGATGGGCGGCTACACGGCCGTCCACGCGATGGCCAACACCGACCCGGTCGCCGACACCGCCGGCGTCGTCGAGCAGGTGTGGCGGCTCGGCCGCGAGGCCGGGTACTGCGACGTGCAGCCGGTCGGCGCCGTCACCCGCGGCATCGCGGGCGAGCAGCTCGCCGAACTCGGCGCGATGGCCGACTCCGCCGCGTCCGTCCGGGTGTTCTCCGACGACGGGCACTGCGTCTCGGACGCCGTCATCATGCGGCGCGCGCTGGAGTACGTGAAGGCGTTCGACGGCGTCGTCGCGCAGCACGCGCAGGAGCCGCGGCTCACCGAGGGCGCGCAGATGAACGAGGGCGAGGTGTCGGCCGCGCTGGGGCTGCGCGGCTGGCCCGCGGTCGCCGAGGAGGCGATCATCGCCCGGGACGTCCTGCTCGCCCAGCACGTCGGGTCGCGGCTGCACGTCTGCCACGTGTCCACCGCCGGCTCGGTCGAGATCCTCCGGTGGGCGAAGAGCAAGGGCTGCCCGGTGACCGCCGAGGTCACCCCGCACCACCTGCTGCTGAACGACGCGCGCGCCGAGTCCTACGACCCCATCTTCAAGGTGAACCCGCCGCTGCGCACCGCCGAGGACGTCACCGCGCTGCGGCACGCGCTCGCCGACGGCACCATCGACTGCGTCGCCACCGACCACGCCCCCCACCCGGTCGAGGCGAAGGAGACCGAGTGGGCGGTCGCCGCGATGGGCATGATCGGCCTCGAGACCGCGCTGCCGGTCGTCCAGGAGGCCATGGTCGACACCGGGCTGCTCGACTGGGCCGGCGTCGCCGACCGCATGGCGTACCGGCCCGCGCGCATCGGCCGCCTGTCCGGGCAGGGACGCCCGCTCGAGACGGGGTCGCCCGCCAACATCACGCTGTACGACCCGTCGCCGCGCCGCGCCGTGGACCCGTCGGCCATGACGTCCAAGAGCCGCAACACCCCGTTCGCCGGGCTGGAGCTGCCGGGACGCGTCGTGGCGACGTTCCTGCGCGGCGAGCCGACCGTCCTGGAAGGGAAGCTTCAATGAACCCTGCTCTGCTCGTTCTGGAAGACGGCAGGGTGTTCCACGGGGCCGCGTACGGGGCCGAGGGCGAGACCTTCGGCGAGATGGTCTTCAACACCGGGATGACCGGCTACCAGGAGACCCTCACCGACCCGTCGTACGCGCGGCAGATCGTGGCCATGACGTCCCCGCACATCGGCAACACGGGCGTGAACGACGAGGACCCCGAGTCCGGCCGCATCCAGGTCGCCGGGTACGTGGTCCGCGAGCCCGCGCGCGTCGCGTCCAACTGGCGCGCCACCGGCTCGCTCGGGTCGGCGCTGCGCGACCAGGGCGTGGTCGGCATCGCGATCCCCGGCACCCGGGCGCTGACCCGCCACCTGCGCGACCGCGGCGCCATGCGCGCCGGGATCTTCAGCGGCGCCGCCGCGGCCGCCGGTGAGGACGCGCTGCTGGAGCGCGTCCGGCTCAGCCCGTCGATGGAGGGCGCCGACCTCGCCCGCGACGTCTCGACGGCCGAGCCGTACGTCGTCCCGGCGATCGGGGAGAAGCGCTTCACCGTCGCCGCCGTCGACCTCGGCATCAAGTCGATGACGCCGCACCGGATGGCCGAGCGGGGTTGCGAGGTGCACGTGCTGCCCGCCACGGCCACGTCCGCCGACATCCTCGGCCTGAACCCCGACGGCGTGTTCTTCTCCAACGGCCCCGGCGACCCGTCCGCCGCCGGCTACGCGGTGGACGCGCTGCGGGGCGTCCTCGACGCCGGCAAGCCGTTCTTCGGCATCTGCTTCGGCAACCAGATCTTCGGCCGCGCGCTCGGCCTCGGGACGTACAAGCTGCGGTTCGGCCACCGGGGCATCAACCAGCCCGTGCAGGACCGGACGACCGGCAAGGTCGACGTGTCGGCCCACAACCACGGGTTCGCCGTGGACGCCCCGACGGACGGCCCGTTCGACACCCCGTACGGGCGTGCCGAGGTCACCCACGTGAACCTGAACGACGGCTGCGTCGAGGGCCTGCGGCTGCTCGACCGTCCCGCGTTCAGCGTCCAGTACCACCCGGAGGCCGCGGCGGGCCCGCACGACGCGTCCGGCCTGTTCGACCGTTTCTGCGAGATGATGGAGGGGTCTGCGTGATTACAGAGGGTGCAAGGTAATGCCGCGCCGCGAAGACCTGAAGTCGGTCCTGGTCATCGGCTCCGGGCCGATCGTCATCGGCCAGGCCTGCGAGTTCGACTACTCGGGCACCCAGGCGTGCCGCGTGCTGAAGGCCGAGGGCCTGCGCGTCACGCTGGTCAACAGCAACCCCGCGACGATCATGACGGACCCGGAGTTCGCCGACGCCACCTACGTCGAGCCGATCACCCCCGAGGTCGTCGAGAAGATCATCGCCAAGGAGCGGCCGGACGCGCTGCTGCCGACGCTCGGCGGCCAGACGGCCCTCAACACCGCGATCGCGCTGTTCGAGAGCGGCGTCCTCGAGCGGTACGGCGTCGAACTGATCGGCGCCGACGTCGACGCCATCCAGGCGGGCGAGAACCGGGAGATGTTCAAGGAGATCGTCGCCAAGGTCGCGCGCGAGCAGGGCCTGAACGCCGAGTCCGCCCGGTCCGTCATCTGCCACACGATGGACGAGGTCATGGCCGCGGCGGGCGAGCTCGGCTACCCGCTGGTCGTGCGGCCGTCGTTCACGATGGGCGGCCGCGGCTCCGGCTTCGCCCACGACGAGGACGACCTGCGCCGCATCGCCGGCGCGGGCCTCGACGCGTCCCCGACCAGCGAGGTGCTCCTCGAGGAATCGATCCTCGGCTGGAAGGAGTACGAGCTCGAGGTCATGCGGGACCGCGCCGACAACGTCGTCATCGTGTGCTCCATCGAGAACCTCGACCCGATGGGCGTGCACACCGGCGACTCGATCACCGTCGCGCCCGCGATGACGCTGACCGACCGCGAGTACCAGAACATGCGGGACGTCGCGATCGCGGTGATCCGCGAGGTCGGCGTCGACACCGGCGGCTGCAACATCCAGTTCGCGGTGCAGCCCGGCACCGGCCGGATGATCGTCATCGAGATGAACCCGCGGGTGTCGCGGTCGTCCGCGCTGGCGTCCAAGGCCACCGGCTTCCCGATCGCCAAGATCGCCGCGAAGCTCGCGATCGGCTACACCCTCGACGAGATCCCGAACGACATCACCCGCGAGACGCCCGCGTCGTTCGAGCCCACGCTCGACTACGTCGTGGTGAAGGTCCCGCGGTTCGCGTTCGAGAAGTTCCCCGGCGCCGACGGCACCCTCACCACCCACATGAAGTCGGTGGGCGAGGCCATGGCCATCGGCCGCTGCTTCACCGAGGCCCTGCAGAAGGCGCTGCGCTCGCTGGAGCAGAAGGGGTCGTCGTTCGCCTGGGCGGGCAAGGACGACGCCTCGGGCCTCGACGTCGCCGCGCTGGTCGAGTCCGCGTCCCGTCCGCACGACGGACGGCTCCGCGACGTGCAGCGCGCGCTGTGGGCCGGCGCGACCCTCCAGGACCTGTACACCGCCACCGGCATCGACCCCTGGTTCCTCGACCAGATCGCCGCGATCAACGCCGTCGCCGAGGAGATCCGCACCGCCGACGACGCGCTCACCCGCGAGAAGCTCCTCGCCGCCAAGCGGCACGGCTTCTCCGACGCGCAGATCGGCGAGCTGCGGGGCCTGTCGGAGGAGGTCGTCCGGGAAGTCCGGCACGCCCTCGGCATCCGCCCCGTCTACCTCACCGTGGACACCTGCGCCGCCGAGTTCGAGGCGAAGACCCCGTACATGTACTCGTCCTACGACGAGGAGACCGAGGTCCCGGCCGGGACGAAGCCGAAGGTGCTGATCCTCGGCAGCGGCCCGAACCGCATCGGGCAGGGCGTCGAGTTCGACTACTCGTGCGTCCACGCGTCCTTCACGCTGGCCGAGGCGGGCTACGAGACCGTCATGGTCAACTGCAACCCCGAGACGGTCTCCACCGACTACGACACGTCCGGGCGGCTGTACTTCGAGCCGCTCACCCTCGAGGACGTCCTCGAGGTCGTGCACGCCGAGCAGCAGACCGGCGAGGTCGCGGGCGTGATCGTCCAGCTCGGCGGGCAGACCCCGCTCGGCCTCGCGCAGAAGCTCAAGGACGCGGGCGTCCCGATCGTCGGCACGTCCCCGGAGAGCATCCACCTCGCCGAGGAGCGCGGCGCGTTCGGGCGCGTCCTGCACCGCGCGGGGCTCCTCGCGCCCAAGCACGGCACCGCCACCTCCTACGCCGAGGCCCGCGAGATCGCCGCCGAGATCGGCTACCCGGTGCTGGTGCGGCCGTCCTACGTGCTCGGCGGGCGCGGCATGGAGATCGTGTACGACGACGTCACGCTCGAGTCGTACATGGCCCGCGCCACCGAGGCGAGCCCGGAGCACCCGGTGCTGGTCGACCGGTTCCTGGACGAGGCCATCGAGATCGACGTCGACGCCCTGTTCGACGGCGAGGACCTCTACCTCGGCGGCGTCATGGAGCACATCGAGGAGGCCGGCATCCACTCCGGCGACTCCGCGTGCGCGCTCCCGCCGATCACCCTCGGGCACGACGACGTCCGCCGCATCCGCGAGGCCACCGAGGCGCTCGCCCGCGGCGTCGGGGTGCGCGGGCTGATGAACGTCCAGTACGCGCTGTCCGCGGGCGTCCTGTACGTCCTGGAGGCGAACCCGCGCGCGTCCCGGACCGTCCCGTTCGTGTCCAAGGCGACCGCCGTGCCGCTCGCGAAGGCCGCCGCCCGCGTCATGATGGGCGCGACGATCGCCGAGCTGCGCGCCGAGGGCCTGCTGCCCGCGACCGGCGACGGCGGGAACCTCCCGCTGGACGCGCCGATCGCGGTCAAGGAGGCCGTCCTGCCGTTCGACCGGTTCCGCAACGCGCGCGGCCAGGGCGTCGACACGATCCTCGGCCCGGAGATGCGCTCGACGGGCGAGGTCATGGGCATCGACGAGGTGTTCGGCACCGCGTTCGCCAAGTCGCAGCAGGCCGCCTACGGCTCGCTGCCGACCAAGGGCCGGGCGTTCGTCTCCGTGGCGAACCGGGACAAGCGGCACATGGTGTTCCCGGTGAAGCGCCTCGCTGACCTGGGCTTTGAGATTCTTGCCACGGAGGGGACCGCCGAGGTCCTGCACCGCAACGGCGTCCATGCCAAGATCGTGCGCAAGCACAGCGAGGGACCCGGCCCGGACGGCGAGCCCACGATCGTGCGGCGCGTCCTCGACGGCGAGGTGGACCTCATCGTCAATACTCCCTTCGGCGGCCCCGGCCAGTCCGGGCCCCGGCTCGACGGGTACGAGATCCGTACCGCGGCCGTGCTGCGCGGCGTACCGTGCGTCACGACCGTGCAGGGCCTCGCCGCCGCCGTCCAGGGCATCGAGGCCGTCGCGGGCGGGCAGATCGGCGTCCGCTCCCTGCAGGAGCACGCCGAGCGGCTCAGCGGCGCGCACGGCCGCACGGGCACGGACGGCGCGGGCGACCCGGCCACCGGCTGACGTCGCCGCCGCGCACCGGCGGGCGCCCCGCGGACGAGCGGGGGCGCGCCCGCCGGTGCGCGGCGTCCGGGCCGGATCGGCGGCGCCCGGGAGTCCGGCGCGGCGAGGCGACGAGGAGAGGGAGACGGGTGTCCGACACACCGGTGCAGACGTCGGCGACGGTCCTGACGGTCCGCCAGGTGCAGGACTACCACGCGATGACGCTGGTCGCCCCGGCCATCGCCGAGCGGTTCCGGCCCGGCCAGTTCATCGCGGTCGCCGTCGGCGGCCGGCACACGGCCCGGCTCGTCCGCCGCTGCTTCGGGGTGCACGAGGTCAAGTCCGACTACGGCGGCACCGTCGAGGTCGTGTTCGCCGACACCGAGCCCGGCACCGGATGGCTCGCCGGGCTGCGCTCCCGCGACCAGCTCGACCTCCTCGGCCCGCTCGGCCGCCCGTTCCGGCTGCCCCGCGACCCGGTGAACTGCCTGCTGGTCGGCGGCGGCCCCGGCGGCGCGGTGCTGTTCGCGCTCGCCGACTCGCTGCTGCGGCGCGGCTGCCGCGTCCACTTCGTCCTCGGCGGCCCGTCGGCCCGGCAGGTGTTCGGGTCGCGGATGGCGCAGCGCATCGGCGACAGCGCGACCGTCGTCACGGCGGACGGGACGCTCGGCGACCGCGGGACGGTCCGGGACGTGCTGCCCCGCGTCATCGACGAGACGGCCGCCGACGTCGTCTACGGGTGCGGCCCCACCGACCTGCTCCGGTCGGTCACCCAGATCGCCGGGGACTTCGGGCTGCCGTCCCAGGTCTCGGTCGAGGAGTTCATGCAGCGGACGGGCGCGTGCGGCACCGGCGTCTGCATGACGTGCGTGCTGCCCGTCCACGGCGACGACGGCGTCACCCGCATGGTGCGCGCCTGCGCGGACGGGCCCGTCCTGCGCGGCGACCGCGTCCGGTGGGGCGACCTCGGCACCATCCCGTTCGACGCGCTCGGCGCGCCGCGCGTGCTGTCGCCGGGCGCGCGCGGCGTCACGGAGGGGAGCGAGCGGTGAGCGATCGGCTGTGGACCTCGATCGGCCCCCTGGGCCTGCCCAACCCCGTCCTGACCGCGTCCGGGTGCGGCGGCACCGGACGGGAGCTCTCCCAGTTCTTCGAGCTCTCCCGCCTGGGCGCGTTCGTCACCACCTCCGTGATGCCCCAAGCGCGCGCGGGACGTCCCACACCACGCGTGGCCGAGACCCCGAGCGGCCTCCTCACGGCCATGGGGCTCCCGGGCCCCGGCATCGAGACGTTCCTCGAACACGACCTGCCGTGGCTCATCGAGCAGGACGTCCGCACCATCGTGTCCGTCGCGGGCAACAGCGTCGAGGAGTACGGCGACCTGTCCCGGCGGCTGCGCGGCGTGCCCGGCGTCGCCGCGATCGAGGTCAACCTCGCCGCCCCGAACGCGGGCGACCGCGGCGGGACCTTCGGACGGCACCCGGCGGCCGCCGCCGCGGTCGTCCGCGCCGTCCGCGAGCACGCCCGCTCCGGCGTCCCCGTGCTGGCCAAGCTCGCCCCGGACGCCACCGACATCGTCACGATCGCCCTGGCGTGCGTCGACGCGGGCGCGAACGGGCTCACGCTGATCAACACGATGGAGGGCATGGCGATCGACCCGCAGACGCTGCGGCCCGCCCTCACCGGCGTGTCCGGCGGCCTGTCGGGCCCGGCGATCCGCCCGGTCGCCGTCCGCTGCGTCTACCAGGTGCACGCCGCGCTGCCCCGCACCCCGATCATCGGCGTCGGCGGCATCGCCACGGGCCTGGACGCGCTGGAGTTCGTCCTCGCCGGGGCGTCGGCGGTCGCCGTCGGCACCGCCCTGTTCCACGATCCCACGGCCGGCCCCCGCATCCTGCGCGAACTCGACGAGGCCCTCGCGGCCCGCGGGATCGGGAGCCTCGCCGACGCCGTCGGGCTGGCCCATCGGCCCGCCGGCTACGTGCCGCCGCAGGTGCGGCCCGACGAGCCCGAGAAGGAGAGAACGTGACCGCCCCCATCGCCGTCGCGCTGGACGCGCCCGACCTGGAGACGGCCGCGCGCTGGGCCACCCTGGTCACGCCGCACGTCTCCACCGTCAAGGTCGGCCTCGAGCTGTACCTGCGGTACGGCCCGGACGTCGTCGCGAGCGTCCGGGGCGCCAGCCGCGTGCAGGTGTTCCTGGACCTCAAGCTCCACGACATCCCCGCCACCGTCCGGGGCGCGGCGCGCGCCGTCGCGCGGCTCAAGCCGTCCTTCCTCACCGTGCACGCCGCGGGCGGGCCCGCCATGATCCGGGAGGCCGTGGAGGCCGCCCCCGCCACCAAGATCGCCGCGGTGACGGTGCTGACGTCCCTCGGGGACGCCGATCTCGCCCGCCTCGGCATCGAGGGCCCCGCGCCGGACGCCGTCCGCCGCCTCGCCGTCCTGGCCGTCGAGGCGGGCGCGCAGGCGCTGGTGTGCTCGCCGCAGGAGGCCGCCGCCGTGCGCGCCGAGGTCGGACCGGACATCGCGCTCGTCACCCCCGGCGTGCGCCCCGCGGGCGCCGACGTCCAGGACCAGGCCCGCGTCGCGACGCCCGAGCAGGCCCTCGCCGCCGGCGCGGACCTGCTCGTCATCGGCCGCCCCATCACCGGCGCCCCGGACCCGGGCGCGGCCGCCGCCGCCCTCGCCGCCGCCCTCCGCCGCACCACCACCGAACCCCCCACGACCCCCTGACCCACCCACCCCAGCGCCCGGTCCTGGGCCCCGCCCCGCGTGGCCGACACCCTGGCGTGCGCCGTCCACGGTCGCCTGAACGGCCGACCGCGGGCTCGTCTTGACAGGCCGCGGGTCATGGCCGGGGTCATGAAGGTCGCGTGTGGGTGAGATGTCTCATGTGTCGCGTTCCGGGGGGTCGGTCCGGGGATGTGCGGGTGTGGCCCCGGATGCGATGCACCGGGTCTGACGTGGGAAGATGTCGGACGGGCGTCGCGCGGGGGCGGCCGCGCGCCGGGCTGCGCGCCGCCTCGGCGGATGCGTCGGCGGGTGTCTTGACCGATGGTTTGTCACGCGGCCGGTCATGACCGGCGCGCGCACGGCTTTATGGGGCGGGGGAGGTCCGTATGGCGAGATTTGCTTTGCGAGCCGGATTTAGCATCGCGTGCAGAGGGCGCTCAGTTGGGCGGCCCTGATCACCCATTGCGGTTATTGGCGGGCACGCGAATGCCGCCCCGGGACTTCCACAATGCGATACGCGGGAACGTCCGGGTGTTCACGAACGGGTCTCGCGGGAGCGTTTCCCGGACGGCGGAACGCGTCCGGCTCGCCGGCCGGACCGTTCTCGTGCGGACGGGTGCGGAGGCGCGCCCGCGGGCGCGGGACGGGGGAGCGGTGTCGGGCGGCGGGCCTCCGGGACGGGAACGATCTTGGCGGGCGGGTGTTGTCGAGGATGGCAGTTGCGCGACCGCCGCGACGTGCGGAACGGCGCGGCGTGACGAGCGTCACTCGGTCGGGACGCCCTGTGGGGAGGTTCACACGGGCCGTCCCGAGGGGGTTCCGGACGGTCACCGGAACGGTCCGACGGCGCGGCGCGGGGCCCGCGGCGGGAGCCCGGAGCGTCCCGTCGAACGGTACCTTCTGCCGCAAACCGGGTCGGAATGGGGGGTTTTTCACGATCTCCCGAAAGTCCCAGCAAGGTGCAGGGGTCGACTTCCGGACCGTCCAAGTTGTGTACACTCCGTATTGAGGACACTCCGGGGAGTGATTTTCGTGAATTTGTGGTGGGCTAAACGGCACTTCACGTTGCCTTATGGGGCAACAACTCGCTAGTTTCCCAACCCGTCCGACTCCGTCGAGTGGAAACCTGAGGTGACCCGGCGTGGCTCTTCCGCCCCTAACCCCCGAACAGCGCGCCGCAGCCCTGGAGAAGGCTGCCAAGGCCCGCAAGGAGCGGGCCGAGGTTAAGAACCGGCTCAAGCACGGGGGAACCTCGCTCGCCGAGGTTCTCAAGGAGGGTCAGACCGACGACGTCATCGGGAAGATGAAGGTGTCGGCCCTCCTGGAATCGCTGCCCGGTGTGGGCAAGGTCCGTGCGAAGCAGATCATGGAGCGCCTGGGCATCGCCGAGTCCCGCCGCGTGCGGGGCCTCGGCGCCAACCAGCGCGCCTCCCTGGAGCGTGAGTTCGGCGGAAGTGCGAACCGCTGACGCGCGACTCACGGGCGGGCGCGGCGGTCTGACCGCCGCGGCCGGCTCCGGGCTGCCCGGAAACGGGGCGCCGGGCACCGGGACGACCGGTGCCGGGCTCCCCGGCGGGCTCCCCGGGGCGGGCACCATCCCGCCCGACTCCGGCGCACCCATGACTGCGCCGGACGGCTCCCCAACGCACGGGCCGCTCGCCCGTCGGCTGACGGTCCTCTCCGGGCCGTCGGGCGTCGGCAAGAGCACGGTCGTCGCCGAGATCCGGCGCTCACACCCCCGGGTGTGGCTGTCGGTCTCGGTGACCACCCGGGCCCCCCGCCCGGGCGAGACCCACGGCGTGCAGTACTTCTTCGTCGACGACGCCGGTTTCGACCGGCTCGTCGCCGAAGGGGAGCTCCTCGAATGGGCCGAGTTCGCCGGGAACCGCTACGGCACCCCCCGCCGGCCCGTCGAGGAGCGGCTCGCCCGCGGCGAGCCCGTCCTGCTCGAGATCGACCTGCAGGGCGCCCGGCAGGTGCGGGGCACCATGCCGCAGGCCCAGCTGGTGTTCCTCGCGCCGCCGTCCTGGGAGGAGCTCGTCCGCCGCCTCACCGGCCGCGGCACCGAGCCGCCCGAGGTCATCGAACGGCGCCTGGACGCCGCCCGCGTCGAGCTCGCCGCCGAGAAGGAGTTCGACGTCACGCTCGTCAACACGTCCGTCCGGGACGTGTGCTCCGAGCTGGTAGCCTTGATGGCTGTTCAATGACCGAAGTCCGCCCACCGGCGGACACGGCCCGCACCCTAGTGGAAGGCCACGGAGTGGCAGCCAGCAGCGAAGGCATCACCAACCCGTCGATCGACGAGCTCCTCGAGGTCGTCGACACCAAGTACGGCCTCGTGAGCATCGCGGCCAAGCGCGCCCGGCAGATCAACGCCTACTACGCCCAGCTCGGCGAGGGCCTGCTGGAGTACGTCGGGCCGCTCGTCGAGACCCAGGTGCAGGAGAAGCCCCTGTCGATCGCGCTCCGCGAGACGCGCGAGGGCCTGCTCAACGCCGAGCCCATCGAGGGCTGAGACCACCCGGGCCGCCCGCCCGCCGGGACCGGCGGCACGGCCCGAACGGACCGGGCGCCGCGCCTGGGGAGCGTGAGCCGGGCCGGTGAGCCTGGAGAGTGATGGCATGACCACCGGTAAGCCCCGCGTCGTCCTCGGCGTCGGCGCGGGCATCGCCGCGTACAAGGTGTGCGAGCTGCTGCGGCGGCTCACCGAGTCGGGCCACGACGTGCGCGTCGTCCCCACGGCGGACGCGCTGCGCTTCGTCGGCGAGCCCACCTGGGCGGCGCTGTCGGGCCACCCCGTCTCCCCGAACGTCTGGGACGGCGTCTCCGACGTCCCGCACGTCCGGCTCGGGCAGACCGCCGACCTCGTGTTCGTCGCGCCCGCCACCGCCGACCTGCTCGCCCGCGCCGCGCACGGCCTGGCCGACGACCTGCTCACCAACACCCTGCTCACCGCCCGCTGCCCGGTGGTGTTCGCGCCCGCGATGCACACCGAGATGTGGGAGCACCCCGCCACCCGCGACAACGTCGCGACGCTGCGGGCCCGCGGCGCGATCGTCGTCGAGCCCGCCTCCGGGCGGCTCACCGGCGCCGACACCGGCCCCGGGCGGCTGCCCGACCCCGCCGAGCTGTTCGAGGTCGCCCGCCGCGTCCTCGCGCGCGGCGGCTCCGCGCACGACCTCGCCGGACGGCACGTCGTCGTCTCCGCCGGCGGGACGCGCGAGGCGATCGACCCCGTCCGGTTCATCGGCAACCGCTCGTCCGGCCTGCAGGGGTACGCGCTCGCCCGCACCGCCGTCGCGCGGGGCGCCCGGGTGACGGTCGTCGCCGCCAACGTCGCCCTGCCCGCCCCGGCCGGCGCCCGCGTCGTGCCCGTCGGGTCCGCGGAGGAGATGCGCAAGGCCGTCCTGGAGGCCGCCGGGGACGCCGACGCCGTCGTGATGGCCGCCGCCGTGGCCGACTTCCGGCCCGCCTCCTACCAGGGGTCGAAGATCAAGAAGACGCCGGACGGGGAGCCCGAGCCGATCGCGCTCGTCAAGAACCCCGACATCCTCGCCGAGCTCGGCGAGCGCCGCCGCCCCGACCAGGTGATCGTCGGGTTCGCGGCCGAGACCGACGACGTCCTCGCCAACGGCCGGGCCAAGCTCGCCCGCAAGCGCAGCGACCTCCTCGTCGTCAACCAGGTCGGCGAGAACCTCGCGTTCGGGACGCCCGACAACGCGGCGGTCGTGCTCGGCGCGGACGGCTCCAGCGTCGACGTGCCGCGCGGCGCGAAGGAGGAACTGGCCGACACCGTGTGGGACCTGGTCGCCGCCCGCCTGAAACCTCGATCCTGATCGATCCCGCTAGACTGCTGGGATCCTCGGGTCGCCCGGGCGAGGCGACCCCGCCGAACAGAAGAACCATCCGTCCTGCGACGTCAGTCAGCAGCCGCTGCAAGGAGTTCACGTACGTGTCTCGCCGCCTGTTCACCTCCGAGTCCGTCACCGAAGGACACCCGGACAAGATCGCGGACCAGATCAGTGACGCGATCCTCGACTCGATGCTCAAGGACGACCCGAAGAGCCGGGTCGCCGTCGAGACAATGATCACGACCGGCCAGGTGCACGTGGCCGGCGAGGTCACCACCGAGACCTACGTGGACATCCCGAGCATCATCCGGGAGAAGATCCTCGAGATCGGCTACGACTCGTCCAAGAAGGGCTTCGACGGCCACTCCTGCGGCGTGTCGGTGTCCATCGGCGCCCAGTCGCCCGACATCGCGCAGGGCGTCGACGACGCCTACGAGACGCGCGCGGGCGACGACCGCGACAAGCGCGGCGACGAGCTGGACCGGCAGGGCGCGGGCGACCAGGGCCTGATGTTCGGCTACGCCACCAACGAGACCCCCGAGCTGATGCCGCTGCCGATCACGCTGGCGCACCGGCTCGCGCAGCGGCTGTCGGCCGTCCGCAAGGAGGGCACCGTGCCCTACCTGCGCCCGGACGGCAAGACGCAGGTCACCATCGAGTACGACGGCGACCGCGGGGTCCGCCTCGACACCGTCGTCGTGTCGTCGCAGCACGCCCCCGACATCGACCTCAAGGAGCTCCTGACGCCCGACGTCAAGGAGCACGTGGTCGACCCGGTGCTGGCCGCGTTCGAGCTCGACACCGAGAACTACCGGCTGCTGGTGAACCCGACCGGCCGCTTCGAGATCGGCGGCCCGATGGGCGACGCCGGCCTCACCGGCCGCAAGATCATCGTGGACACCTACGGCGGCATGGCCCGCCACGGCGGCGGCGCGTTCTCCGGCAAGGACCCGTCCAAGGTGGACCGCTCCGCCGCGTACGCGATGCGCTGGGTCGCCAAGAACATCGTGGCCGCCGGGCTCGCAGACCGCGCCGAGGTCCAGGTCGCCTACGCGATCGGCAAGGCGCACCCCGTCGGCGTGTTCGTGGAGACCTTCGGCACCGAGAAGGTCGACCCGGAGAAGATCGAGAAGGCCGTCGACGAGGTCTTCGACCTCCGGCCGGGCGCGATCGTCCGCGACCTCGACCTGCTCCGCCCGATCTACTCCCAGACGGCCGCCTACGGTCACTTCGGCCGTTCCGAGCCCGACTTCTCCTGGGAGTCCACGGACCGCGCGAAGGACCTCGCCTCCGCCGCCGGACTCTGACGGACGCACCGGGCCCCGGACGCACCGCGCGTCCGGGGCCTTCGGCGTGCCCTCAGGACGCGCAGCGCGCGCCGTGCCCGAGGGCGCCGTACCGGGCCGCGAGCGTGTAGCGGCCCGCCGCCGGGACCTCCAGCCGGACGAACTCCCCCTCGCGGCGCAGGCACGCGCCGCCGCCGACGTCCAGCCACGGCGACCAGGCGACCCGCACCGGCACCGACCCCGCCGCCGGCATGTCGACGACGAGCGCGCCCGCGTCCAGCCGCGCCACCGTGCCCGGCGCGCCCACCAGCGGGGTCGCGTGCCGGACCCGGAACAGCCGCCAGTGGCCGTCGCGCCACACCTCCGCCAGGTACGCCGGCTCCGACCGGACGAGCGCCGCCTCCTCCTCGGCGGCCCAGTCGACCTCCTGCGCGGGCAGCACCACCCACTTGACCGCCCACTCGTGCAGCCAGTCGCGGTACGACTCGGCGGTGAGCGCGCCCTCCTCGTAGAACAGCCCGTGCCGTTCGGCGTCGACCTGCCGGTTCCAGCCCCGCGCCAGGACGAACTCGCGGGCCAGGCCCGACGACTCCCAGTGCGATCGCAGCGGCACGACCTCGATGCGGCTCTCGTCCGCGTCCAGCGCCTCCAGCTCCGCGATGAGCCCGCGCGCGTGGTCGGCGGCGCGCCCCGCGGGCTCGGTGTGGACGAGGTCGTCCACGGGCTTCACGACCTGCCAGGCGGCCGTCACCACGAACGCCAGCGACAGCGCCGCGAGCCGCGCCCGGCCCCGCACGCACCCGACGGCGACGAGCAGGAACATGCCGCCGAACAGCAGCGACAGGCGCTCCACGTTGCTGCCCACCGGCGAGGGGATCAGCCACGTCAGCAGGATCCCGGCGAGGTACACCCCGGCGCCGAGCCGGACGAACCGCCACGTCGCGGGCGCGCAGACCAGGATCGCGAGGACGCCCGCCACCGCCGGGAGCACGATCGCGTCGAACGAGATCGGCTGCACCCCACCGAACGGGAACAGCACGCTCGTCGTCCCGGACACCACCGGCAGCCCCGCCCCGACGGCGGCCGCGGCGCGGAACCGCCGGGTCAGCACCAGCGCGCCCGCCAGCACCAGCAGGAACAGCCCCGCCACCGGGCTCGCCAGCGACGCGAGCAGGCTGCACGCGATCATCCCGGCGCCCCGCCGCGCGGGCGTGCCGCGCCGCGTGAACACCAGGACCGTCGCCGCGAGCGCGAACGTCAGGCCGAGGCCGAACGTCGTCCGTCCCGAGGCGCTGTTGCAGGCCAGCGCGAACGCCGCCCACACCGCCGCGGGCAGCGCCACCGGCGCGCGGAACCGCACGAGCAGGTGCGCGGTCAGCACCGCAGACAGGACGCCCGTCACGGTGGCGACCGTCCGGATCCCGAACAGCGCCATCACGTACGGGGAGATGACGCTGTAGGAGACGGGATGCATCCCGCCGTACCAGGAGAAGCTGTAGGCGGCGCCGGGGTGCGCGGCGGCGAAGTCCGTCCAGGCGGCCTGCGCGGCGAGGTCGCCGCCCTCGGTCGCCAGGAGCAGCGCCCACACCAGGTGCAGGACCACGGCCGTCAGCGCCGCCGCCGTCACCGGATGCCGCGGGCTCGCGTACCGCCGCCATCCGGGCTCCGGCGGCGCGGGACGGCCCGTCCGCGCGTCCCCGACCAGGACCTCCGCCCGCCCGGGCGCTCGCGCGACGCTCACGAGACCTGCCGGGACACGCTGAACGAAAGGGGTACGGGAGGCATCCGCCAATGATTCACGCAACCGCCCCCCGGCACAAAACGGACGCCCCGCCCCCTCTCCAGGAGTGACCCGCCCGGCGCCCAGCGCGACAGCGGCCCGGTTCGGATGTCGTGGCGGCGGCTCGCCGGGGAGCGCCAGTGCGGCCCGCGACCGGCTCGGTAGCAGGCGGGAGTCGGCTCGGCACCGGGTCGAGGGTGCGTTGTCCGTGGTGGCGGTGCGCCGGGCGGGGGGGCTGCCGTGCTCGGGACACGGCCGATGCGACGGGGGACCCGGTTGGGGGCGGGTGGTCGGGGGTGTCTGATAGGACGGGGGCGTGACCAAGGGAGCCGGGGGAGACAGCGGGGGAGCGGACCTGATCCCCGGGCTCGCCGATCTTCCGCGGGGGCCGGCGAAGGGCGGCGGGGCGAAGAAGCCGGCGAAGCCGCCCAAGAAGGGCGCGAAGGTGCCGGCGGGGGAGCTGCCGGTCGCGCGGGTCGCCGTCGACATCCCGCTGCCGCACCTCGACCGTCCGTTCGACTACCTGGTGCCCGCGAAGCTCGACGCCGAGGCGGTGCCCGGGTGCCGGGTGCGGGTCCGGTTCCGGGGGCAGCTCGTGGACGGCCTGCTGCTGGAGCGGGTCGCCGAGAGCGACCACGAGGGCGCCCTGATGTACGTGGAACGGGTCACGTCGCCCGAACCGGTGCTCACCCCGCAGGTCGCCGCGCTGGCGCGGGAGGTCGCCGACCGGTACGCCGGGACGTTCGCGGACGTCGTGCGGCTCGCCGTCCCGCCGCGGCACGCCCGGGTCGAGGCCGAGCCGCCGCCGGAGCCGCCGCCCCCGCTGGAGGAGGACGCGGGGCCGGGCCCGTGGGCCGAGTACCCGGCCGGGCCGTCGTTCCTGACCGCGCTGGCCGAGGGACGGGCGCCGCGCGCGGTGTGGACGGCGCTGCCCGGCCCCCGCTGGACGGACGCGATCGCGCGGGCCGTCGCGACGGCGCTGCGAGCCGGGCGCGGCGCGCTGGTCGTGCTGGCGGACGGGCGCGACGTCGCCCGCGTGGACGCGGCGCTGGCCGCGGAGCTCGGGGAGGGGCGCCATGTCGCCCTCACCGCCGAGACCGGGCCCGCGGAGCGGTACCGCAGGTGGCTGGCGGTCCTGCGCGGCACGGCGCGCGCGGTGGTGGGGACGCGCGCGGCGATGTTCGCGCCCGTCGCCGATCTCGGCCTCGTGGTGCTGTGGGACGACGGCGACGACGTGCACGCCGAGCAGCACGCCCCGTACCCGCACCCGCGCGAGGTGCTGGCGCTGCGGGCGCACCGGTCGGGCGCGGCGGCGCTGATCGGCGGGTTCACCCGGACGACCGAGGCGACCCGGCTGGTCGAGACCGGCTGGGCGCACGCGCTCGCCCCCGACCGGGCGCGGACCCGGCAGGTCATGCCGCGCGTCCGGTTCGTGGGGGAGGACGGGGAGCTGGCGCGGGACGCCGCCGCCCGCACGGCGCGGCTGCCGAACATGGCGTTCCAGGCGGCCCGGCGCGCGCTCGAGGACGGTCCGGTGCTGGTGCAGGTGCCGAGGCGCGGCTACGTGCCGGGGCTCGCGTGCGTCCGGTGCCGGACGCCCGCGCGGTGCGGCGCCTGCCAGGGGCCGCTGGCGCTGCCGTCGTCGCACGCCGCGCCCTACTGCCGGTGGTGCGGGCGGATCGCGGGCGACTGGCGGTGCGCGGAGTGCCAGCACCCGCAGTTGCGCGCGATGGTCGTGGGCGCCAAGCGGACGGCCGAGGAGCTGGGGCGCGCGTTCCCCGGGGTGCCGGTGCGCACGTCGGGGCGGGACGCGATCCTCGACCGGATCGGCCCGGAGCGGGCCCTGGTGGTGGCGACGCCCGGCGCGGAGCCCGCGGCCGAGGACGGGTTCACGGCCGCGCTGCTGCTGGACGGCTGGGTGCTGCTGGGCCGTCCGGACCTGCGGGCCGCCGAGGAGGCGCTGCGCCGCTGGATGAACGCGGCGGCGCTCGTCCGCCCGGGCGGGCCGGTGGTCGTGGGGGCGGACGGGACGCTGCCGCCGGTGCAGGCGCTCGTCCGGTGGGATCCGGTGACGTTCGCGGAGCGGGAGCTGGCCGAGCGCCGCGAGGCCGGGTTCCCGCCGGCGGTGCGGATGGCGTCGCTGACCGGCACGCCCGCCGCGATCCGCGAGCTGCTGGCCGACGCGCGCCTCCCGGACGCCGCGGAGGTGCTGGGGCCCGTGCCGGTCGCGGCGGCGCCCGGCGGGCAGCGGGCGGAGGGCCCCGAGCGGGAGCGCGCGCTCGTCCGCGTCCCGCCGCGCGACGGTGCGGCGCTGGCGCGCGCGCTGAAGGAGGCCCGGGGCGTTCGCAGTGCGCGGAAAGCGGCGGAGGCCGTACGCGTCGAGATCGACCCCCTGGAGCTGATCTGACCAATAGGGTGCTCTGGTGGCCGATAACTGGGTGGAGTCGACCGACCGCGACCTGCGGCGGTGGGCGGACGAGCGCGGAGAGAAGCTCGACGAGCAGGGGACGCGGATCCTGCTGGAGCTGATGCGGGACGAGCTGGGCCTGCCGGGCCCCGGGGAGCTGACCCCCGAGCGGCTCCGGAGCCTCCTGCTGGAGGTGTTCCCCGAGGCGGTCGTCGCGGCCGCCGACGACGTCCCCACCGTGCTGGCGGCGCTGCGCGGCATCGTGGCGTACCTGCGCGACTCCGGGGCGGTCACCGCGCCGGACGCGGCCGCGCTGGAGACCGAGATCGACCGCGCCGCGCCCGAGTTCACCGAGATCGTCGGCGACTTCGACGCCGCCGAGCAGGAGGCCGCCGCGGAGGTCGTCGCGGGGCTGATGCGGGCCGACGGCGTCGCCATGGACGACCGGGAGGCCGTCGAGAGCTGGGTGCGCGAGTTCGAGAGCCTGCCGGAGGCGGAGCGGTTCGCGCGCACCGAGGAGTACCTGCGGGAGGTCGAGGAGCGCGTCGTCCCGCCGGTCCGAATCGCGCCGGAGGCCGAGCTGGCCGCGGCGGCGCGCGCGTCCCGGCTGACCGCGGCGGTCGTCGCGCTGGCCGAGTGGACGGGCGAGCGCGAGCTGACCGAGCACGAGACCCTCACCGACGACGACGCGGCGGAGGCCCGCCGCGTCCTCGGGCTGAAGGAGCCGGACGGCGGGTCCGACGGCGAGCTGGAGCGGCTCTGGTGGGCGGCGGCCGCCGCCGAGGTGATCGACGTCGAGGGCGGCCGCGCCGCGCCCGGCGCGGCGCTGGCGGGGCTGCGGTCCGCCGACGACGCCGCGCTGCTGGCCGCGTGGCTGCCGCTGTTCGACGCCGTCGCGGTGCCCGAGCACGACTACGAGGACGGGCTCGACGCCGGCGAGCTGGTGCAGAACGCGCTGACCGGCGTCCTGATCCACCTGTACGAGCAGGAGGAGCCGACCCCGCCGGACGAGCTCGTCGCCGCGATGATCGACCACATCGGGGAGCAGTACGTGGTCGAGGAGGAGGGCGCGGCGATGTCGCGGCTCCTCGCCGACGCGTTCCGCCGGGAGTTGGACGTCCTGGGGGAGTGGGGGATCGTCGAACCGGCCGGGGAGGCGGGCGGCCGCGCGCTGACGCCGCTCGCCGTGTGGGCCGTCCGGGAGCTGCTGGTGGCCGACGGGTTCCTGGCGCCGGTCGTCGGCGACCTGGCGGGCGCGACGGCGGCGGAGCTGGTCGCGGGCCTCGTCTGGCACCGTCCCGACACGGCCGACGAGGAGATCGGCGGCTGGCTGGACGGCCGGGACGCCGCGGCGGCCGCCGCCGAGCTCCTCGACGTCATGCGGACCGGCGGGCCGGGCGCCCGCAGCCTCGCGGCGTCCGTCCTGCACCGCATCGGCGCGGAGGCCGCGCCGGTCGTGCGCGCCGCGGGCGGGCATCCGCTCGCCGCCCCGTACGCGGCGATGTGGCTGGCGGCGGCGGGCGACCCGGAGGGCCGGGAGCTGACCCGCGACGAGTACCTGTGGGTGTTCGTCGACACGGTCGCCGGGATGATGGAGGCCGCCGACCCGGCGGAGGCCGTCGAGGCCGCGCTCGCCGACGTCCCGGCGGACGCCGACATGGCGGCCATGGTGGACGAGCTGTGGCGGATCGAGCACCCGGACCTGGTCGGGGTGCTGGAGGCCCTCGGCGAGCACTGCCCCGACCGGACCGTCGCGAAGACCGCCCGCACCGCCGCCTACAAGGCGCGATCCGCCTGACGCCTCCGTAAACTGGACGGTACGTCCCACGATCGAGCGTTCGACCCTGCAGGAAACGGAGCCCTCCTTGGCCGTCAAGCCCATCCGCCTCTTCGGCGACCCCGTGCTGCGCACTCCCGCCGAGCCGGTGAAGGACTTCGACAAGGAGCTGCGCAAGCTCGTGAAAGACCTCACCGACACGATGATCGACGCCCCCGGGGTGGGGCTGGCCGCGCCGCAGCTCGGCGTCGGGCTGCGCGTGTTCACCTACTACGTGGACGACCGCCTCGGGCACGTCGTCAACCCCACCCTGGACCTGTCGGACGAGCAGGAGACCGACGACGAGGGCTGCCTGTCGCTGCCCGGCCTGGCGTTCCCGACGCCCCGCGCCGTCGGGGTCGTCGCGAAGGGCTTCAACATGCACGGGGAGCCGATCACGCTGGAGGGCACGCACCTGCTGGCGCGCTGCGTCCAGCACGAGACCGACCACCTGGACGGCGTGATCTTCATCGACCGGATGGACCCGGAGCAGCGCAAGGCCGCGATGAAGGCGATCCGCGAGGCCGAGTGGTTCGGCGACCCGGCGCCGGTCGTGAAGGAGTCGCCGCACCGCACGTTCGGGAAGGCGCTCTGATGAAGCTCGTCTTCGCGGGCACGCCCGGCACGGCGCTGCCGTCGCTGGACGCGCTGCTGGCCTCCGACCATGAGGTCGCCGCCGTCGTCACCCGCCCGGACGGGCGGGCGGGCCGGGGCCGCCGCGTCGCCGCGAGCCCCGTCGCCGAGCGCGCCGCCGCCGCCGGGATCGAGGTGCTCAAGCCGGAGAAGGCCCGCGACCCCGAGTTCCTCGACCGGCTGCGGGAGATCGCGCCCGACTGCTGCCCGGTCGTCGCCTACGGGGCGCTGCTGCCCCGCGAGGCCCTCGACATCCCCCGGCACGGCTGGGTGAACCTGCACTTCTCGCTGCTGCCCGCGTGGCGCGGCGCGGCGCCCGTCCAGCGCGCCATCCTGCACGGCGACGACGTGACGGGCGCGGCGACGTTCGAGATCGAGGAGGGGCTCGACACCGGCCCGGTCTACGGGGTGCTGACCGAGCCGATCCGGCCGGACGACACCTCCGGCGACCTGCTCGGCCGCCTCGCCGTCGCGGGCGCGGGCCTGCTGCTGGACACGATGAACGGCATCGAGGCGGGGGTGCTGGAGGCGCGCCCGCAGCCGGGCGAGGGCGTCTCGCACGCCCCGAAGCTCACCCCGGAGGACGCCCGCGTCGACTGGGCGTCCCCCGCGCGGCACGTCGACCGGCTCGTCCGCGCGTGCACGCCCGCGCCGGGCGCGTGGACGGAGTTCCGGGACGCGCGGCTGAAGCTCGGGCCCGTCCGCCCGGCGCCGCCGGACGCCGAGCCGCTGCCCCCGGGGCGGCTGCGGGCGGGCAAGAAGGAGGTGCTGGTCGGGACGGCCACGCACCCGGTCGTGCTCGGCGAGGTCCAGCCGCCCGGCAAGCGTCCCATGCCCGCCGCCGACTGGGCGCGCGGCGCCGCCATCACCGGTGAGGACGCGCTGCACTGATGCCGCACTCCACCCGCAGACACGGCGGAAACCGGGACAACCGGGGCAAGGGCGACGGCGGCGCCGGGCGGCGTCCCGGCGGCCCGCGCCGCACCGGACGCCCGCAGGACCTCGTCCGCCGCACCGCGTTCGACGTCATCCGCGCCGTCGAGACCCGCGACGCCTACGCCAACCTGCTGCTGCCCGCCCGGCTCCGCGACCGCGACCTCACCGGCCGCGACGCCGCGCTCGCCACCGAGCTGACCTACGGGACGCTGCGCGGCCGCGGCACCTACGACGCCGTCCTGGCGCTGTGCAGCGACCGCGAGCTGCGCCGCATCGACGCCCCGCTGCTGGACGTTCTGCGGCTCGGCGCCCACCAGATCCTCGCCACCCGCATCCCGCCGCACGCCGCCGTCGGCACCACCGTGGAGCTGGCGCGCTCGGTCGCCGGGCCCGGCCAGGCGAAGTTCGCGAACGCGGTGCTCCGCAAGGTCGCCGGGCGCGACCTCGACGCCTGGCTGGCGATCATCGCGCCGCCGGACGCCGAGCCGGTGACGCGGCTGTCGGTCGCGCACAGCCACCCGAAGTGGATCGTGTCGGCGCTGCGCGACGCCGTGGGCGCCGCCGAGGTCGAGGACCTGCTCGCCGCCGACAACGCCCGCCCGCGGGTGACGCTCGTCGCCCGCCCCGGCCGCGCGACGGTCGCCGAGCTGGTCGAGGCGGGCGCCGAACCGGCCCCGTACTCGCCGTTCGGCGCCGTCCTGCCGGACGGCGACCCGTCCGCCGTCGCCGCCGTCCGGGAGGGCCGCGCCGCCGTCCAGGACGAGGCGAGCCAGCTCGTCGCGCTCGCGCTCACCGAGGTCCCGGTGGAGGGACGCGACGCGCGCTGGGCCGACGTCTGCGCGGGTCCGGGCGGCAAGGCGGGCCTGCTGTCGGCGATCGCGACGCGGCGGGACGCGCGGCTCGTCGCCGCCGACGTCCAGCCGCACCGGGCGGGCCTCGTCCGCGGCGCCGTGGACGGACGCGCCGGGGTGCTCGCCGCCGACGGCACCGCGCCGCCGTGGCGGCCGGGCGCCTTCGACCGGGTCATGGTGGACGCGCCCTGCACCGGCCTCGGCGCGCTGCGGCGCCGCCCGGAGGCCCGGTGGCGGCGCGGCCCCGAGGCGGTCGCCGAACTCGGCCCGCTGCAGCGGCGGCTGCTCGCGGCCGCGCTCGACGCGACCCGCCCCGGCGGCGTGGTGGCCTACGTCACGTGCTCGCCGCACCTGGCCGAGACGCGCGTCGTGGTCGACGACGTCGTCCGCGCGCACGGCGGCGCCGAGCGGCTCGACGCCCCGGCCGTCCTGGCCGGGTCGGCGCCGGGCCTCACCGGGCTGGGCGACGGTCCGTACGCGCAGTTCTGGCCGCACCGCCACGGCACCGACGCGATGTTCCTGGCACTCCTGCGCCGCGTCTGACGTTCACCTTGAGGAGGGCCCGGGTTCACCGCCGGGCCGCCCGCCGAGGAGGGAGGTCCGTGCTCACCGGCTTCATGCACGCGGTCTCGGCCGCGGGCAGCGCGGCCTTCTACGTCCCGCTTTTGGTGATTTTGTACTGGTGTGTCGCGCCGCGGCTCGCCGCGCGCGGCGCGGTGCTCCTGCTGCTCAGCGCGACCCTGAACACGCTGCTCAAGCTGGTCTTCCACGATCCGCGGCCGTTCTGGACGGACCCGTCGGTCGAGGGGCTCGCGGCGCACTCGTCGTTCGGGATGCCGTCCGGCCACGCCCAGAACGGGATCGTCGTGTGGGGGTTCCTCGCGTCGCGGGCGCGGCGGCCGCTGCCGTGGGCGGGCGCCGTCGTCATGATCGTCCTGATCGGCGTCTCCCGCGTGTACCTGGGCGTGCACTCGGTGTGGCAGGTCCTGGCGGGCTGGGCGATCGGCGGGGCGCTGCTGTTCCTCGCGCTGACGGCCGGTCCCGCCGTCGTCGCGTGGTGGGGGCGGCAACGGGTGCTCGCCCAGACGCTGCTGTCCCTGGGCGTGTCCCTGCTGCTGCTGGGCGCGTCCTGGGCCGCGCTCCAGCCCATCGAGGACTTCCGCTACCCCGCCGAGTGGCGGCGGGCCATCCTCGAGGCCGGGGGCGACATCGAGCCGCTGAGCCTCACCCAGGCGGCCATGATCACGGGCGCCCTGGCCGGGCTGCTCGCCGGCCTGTCGATCGCCGCGCGGCGCGGCCTGCCCGACCCCGGCGGGACGGTCCCGCGCCGCCTCGCCCGGATCGGCGTCGGCGTCGCGGGCGCACTGCCGCTGCTCGCGCTGAACCTGCCGTTCGATGGCCCGCACCCGGCCCAGGCGTTCGCCGTCCAGGCGCTCGTCGGCCTGTGGGTGACGGCCGGGACGGCCGAGGCGTTCGCCCGCCTGGGCCTCGCGGGGCGGGCGCGGCCCGATCCCACCCCCGCCGTCACCCGACCGGGTGACGGACCGCCCGGCCTCCGGCAATAGACTCTCCGCATCATGGCTCCGCAGATCTCACCCAGCATCCTGTCCGCCGACTTCGCCCGACTGGCCGAGGACGTCGCGCGCATCGCCGACTCCGCCGACTGGGTGCACGTGGACGTCATGGACAACCACTTCGTCCCGAACCTCACCCTCGGGCTCCCGGTCGTCCAGTCGCTGCTGAAGAGCAGCGCCCTCCCGCTCGACTGCCACCTCATGATCGAGGACCCCGACCGCTGGGCCCCGCAGTACGCCGAGGCCGGCGCGGGCAGCGTCACCATCCACGCCGAGGCCGCCAAGGCCCCCATCCGCACCCTGCGCGCGATCCGCGCCGCCGGGGCGCGCGCGGGCCTCGGAGTGAACCCGGCCACGCCCGTCGACGGCTTCGAGGACCTCCTCGGCGAGATCGACATGCTCCTGCTGATGAGCGTCGAGCCGGGCTTCGGCGGCCAGAAGTTCCTCGACGTCGTGCTGCCGAAGGTGCGCCGCGCCCGCGAGCTGATCAAGGGCCGCGACCTGCCCGTCTGGCTGCAGGTCGACGGCGGCGTCAGCGCCGAGACGATCGAGCGGTGCGCCGAGGCGGGCGCCGACGTGTTCGTCGCGGGCAGCGCCGTCTACGGCGCCGACGACCCGGCCGAGGCCGTCCGCCGCCTGCGCGGCCAGGCCGAGGAGGCGACCGCCAAGGCGGACTGGTGACGGACGGGCGCGCGACCGGCGCGCACCGGGCGGGCGGGACGCGCCTGCCGTGCGCCGCCGTCCTGTTCGACGTGGACGGCACCCTGATCGACTCGACGCCGCTCGTCGAGCACGCGGCCCGGCTGTGGGCGCCCGGCTACGGCATCGACGCCGACGAGTTCCTCGCCGGTGCGCACGGGCGCCGCACGAGCGACCGCATCGCCGACTTCCTGCCGCCGGACCGCGTCGCCGAGGCCACCGCGCGCCTCGACGCCCTGGAGGCCGCCGGGACCGACGGCATCACCGCCCTCCCCGGCGCCCTCGACCTCCTCGCGGGCATGAACGGGCTGCCGTGGGGCCTCGTCACGTCCATGGACCGGGGGCAGCTCGCGGCCCGCGCCGCCGCCGCCCGGATCCCGCTGCCCGACGTGGTGGTCACCGCGGAGGACGTCCGGCACGGCAAGCCCGACCCGTCCGGCTACCTGCGCGCCGCCGGGCTGCTCGGCGCGGCGCCGTCCGCGTGCGTGGTCGTCGAGGACGCCCCCGCCGGGGTGGCCGCCGGGCGCGCCGCGGGCGCGACCGTCCTCGCCGTCACGACCAGCCACCCGCCCGAGGCCCTGGGCGAGGCCCACCACGTCATCGAGGACCTGACGGCCGTCGCCCCGGGCCCGGACGGCCTCACGCTCGCCTGACGCGCCCGCCCGACCGCGCCCGCTCGGCCGCCGCCGTCCGGCTCCGGCCGCCGGAGCGGCGGCGAAGCGACGGCGGTGGACGTCCACCGCCGCCGCTCCCCCCGCATCGACGCCGGGTCTCCCGGGCGGAGGGACGGACCGGGACCGGCGGAGTCACGTTCGCCCCCCGCCGTCCCGCCGGCCCCCTCGGGTTCGCCGGCCGCGCAGACAACAACTAGCGTGAAAGTTGCCATAGGGCAACAGAATCCGTGTCGGTCCCGGCCGGAATCCGGCGGTTTCGCGGTAGGGGCCGCGACCGGAGGGCATCCCACCGTCATGAGACTGCGTTCCCCGGCTGCGACCGCCCCGGACGGCGCCGATCCGGCGCTTCGGACCGTTCCGGATCGGCGGGGACCTGCCCGCGTCGGCCCCGGAGACCGTCACCGGAAGCCGCGGCGCGGCGGCGTCCCGCGCCGCGACCGCGTCCCGGACCCGCCGGGCGCCGGTGACGGCGCCGGGCCCGGCCCGCGCCCGTCCCGGGCGGACGAGGAGGGAGAAGCGTGAGCATCGCGCTGGACGTGACCGTGGTCGAGCGGCACGGGCCGATCGCCGTGCTGTCCGTCGCGGGCGAGCTCGACCTGAACAACGGCCCGCTGCTGGCCGACGCGGCGCTGGACGCCGCGGGCGAGGGGCACCCGCACGTGATCCTGGAGATGTCCCGGGTGCCGTTCTGCGACTCCAGCGGCCTGAACGCGCTCATCCGGCTCTACCGCCGGCTCCGCGCCGAGCAGGGCTCCCTGACGCTGGCCGCGGTCCCCGCCCGCCTCACCCGGCTGCTGAGCATGACCGGCATCGACCGGATCATCCCCGCGCACCCGGACGTCCCGGACGCGGTGGAGACCGTGCGGGAGGCGGCCGGACGGCCCGACGCGGAGGCCCGCTGACCTGCGCGTCCGCCGTTCCGCCGCCGCGGCGGGGCCGCGACCGGCCGGCCCCGCACCGCGCGGGCGCCGGGCCGGGCGGTCGCCGTCGTGGCGATTTTCACAGAGGCGGGGAATGCGAGACATGGCACACTGGTTGGCAAGCATGAACGCGTGCTCCGGGGTCGGTGCAATTCCGAACCGGCGGTGACAGTCCGCGACCCGGCCGAAACCATCGGCCGGTTGACCCGGTGGAACTCCGGGACCGACGGTGAAAGTCCGGATGGGAGGCAGCGCGCGGTACGCCCCTGTTCAGGGGTGTAGTGGGCATATCTGCCGTACCCCCGGAGCCTTTGGAGTAGGAGGCCCGGGAGTGTTCACCGGCATCGTCGAGGAGCTCGGCGAGATCGCGTCGATCGAGCCCCAGGGGGACTCGGTCGCGCTCGCGATCCGCGGCCCGCTCGTCACCCAGGACGCCGTCCACGGCGCGTCGATCGCCGTCAACGGCGTCTGCCTCACGGTGGTGGACGTCCGGGACGGCGTCTTCACCGCCGACGTCATCAAGGAGACCCTCGACAAATCGAGCCTCGGCGCGCTCGAACCGGGCTCGAAGGTGAACCTGGAACGTCCCGTCCGGCTGTCCGACCGGCTCGGCGGGCACCTCGTCCAGGGCCACGTGGACGGCGTCGGCGCGATCGTCTCCCGGGAACCGGGGGAGCGCTGGGACGTCGTCACGGTGTCCCTGCCGGCCGACCTGAGCCGCTACCTCGTCGACAAGGGCTCCATCACGGTGGACGGCATCAGCCTCACCGTCGTCGAGGCCGGCGCCGACCGGTTCAGCGTCGCGCTGATCCCGACGACCCTCGCGCTCACCACGCTCGGCCACAAGCAGCCCGGCGACCCGGTGAACCTCGAGGTCGACGTCGTCGCCAAGTACGTCGAGCGCATGCTGGGCGACCGCGCATGAGCTGGCTCGACGCGAGCTTCACCGTCTTCGGCGAGCACGTCCTGTGGACCGATCTCCTCGGCAACGCGCTCTCCCTCGCCGTCGTGTGGCTCGCCATGCGCAAGACGATCTGGACGTGGCCGGTGCAGCTCACCGGCGCCCTCCTGCTCCTCGCGGCGTCCCTGCACGCCGACGTCCCCGGCAACGCGCTCAAGCAGGTGCTGTTCTGCGGCCTCGCCCTGTACGGGTGGCACCGCTGGACGCGCGGGCGGCGCGACGGCGAGGGACTCGTCGTCCGGCAGGCCACGGCCCGCGAGCGGATCGTGCTGGTCGCGGTGCTGGTGCTCGGCACCGCGGTCGTCGCGCAGCTGTTCACCCACCTGGCCTGGCTGGAGATCGCCTGGTCGCCGTGGGCGAACGCGTACATCTTCGTCGGCAGCGCGGTCGCGACGTTCGCGCAGAGCCGCGCACTGGTCGACTTCTGGGTCGTGTGGGTACTGGTCGACCTCGTCGGCGTCCCGCTGGCCCTCCAGTCCGGGCTGTACGTCTCCGGCGCCGTCTACGGGATCTTCTTCGTGATGGTGATGGCCGGGCTCCGGAACTGGCTCCGCGAGTCCCGGGAGGTCCGGGCCCCGCGCACAACCCCCAAGGACAAGGCGGTGACCGCATGAGCGGCAACGACGGCACGACCGGCAACGGGACCATCGGCGAGAACGGGCCCATCGACAACGGGAACGGCATCTTCGACGACATCGCGGCGGCGGTCGCCGACATCGCGGCGGGGCGCCCCGTCGTGGTAGTCGACGACGAGGACCGCGAGAACGAGGGCGACATCATCTTCGCCGCCGCCAAGGCGACGCCGGAGCTGCTGACGTTCACGATCCGCTACACCAGCGGGGTCATCTGCGTCCCGATGGAGGGCGCCGACCTCGACCGGCTGCAGATCCCGCTGATGACCGCGCAGAACACCGAGCGGATGCGCACCGCCTACACCGTCAGCGTCGACGCCCGCGACGGCGTCACCACCGGCATCTCCGCCGCCGACCGTGCGAAGACCATCCGGACGCTGTGCGACTCGGCGTCCGAGCCGCGCGACCTCGTCCGTCCCGGGCACATCTTCCCGCTGCGCTACCGCGAGGGCGGCGTGCTGCGGCGGCGCGGCCACACCGAGGCCGCCGTCGACCTCGCCCGGATGGCGGGCCTCGCCCCGGCGGGCGTCCTCGCCGAGGTCGTCAACGAGGACGGCACCATGGCGCGCCTCCCCGAACTGCAGGTGTTCGCCAAGGAGCACGGCCTCAAGCTGATCTCCATCGAGCAGCTCGTCGAGTACCGGCGCCGCACCGAGGCGCTCGTCACCCGCGTCGTGGAGACCCGGCTGCCCAACCGGTACGGGACGTGGCGCGCCGTCGGGTTCTCCAGCGCCGTCGACGGCGGCGAGCACGTCGCGCTCGTCCTCGGCGACCTCGGGGACGGCGCCGACGTGCTGGTCCGCGCGCACTCCGAGTGCCTCACCGGGGACGTCCTGCACTCCGAGCGGTGCGACTGCGGCACCCAGCTCGACGCCGCGATGGAGCGCATCGCGCAGGAGGGCCGCGGCGTCGTGCTGTACCTGCGGGGCCACGAGGGCCGCGGCATCGGCCTGCTGGCCAAGCTGCGCGCCTACGCCCTCCAGGACACCGGCTCCGACACCGTCGACGCCAACCTGGAGCTCGGCCTGCCCGCCGACGCGCGCGAGTACTCCAACGCCGCGCACATGCTGCGCGACCTGGGCGTACGCTCGATACGGGTGCTCACCAACAACCCGGCGAAGCTGCGCGGCCTGCACGGCTTCGGCCTGGACGTGCTGGGCCGCGAGGCCATGCCGGTGGTGGTCACCGAGGACAACCGGCGCTACCTGACGGTCAAGCGCGACCGTCTCGGACACGACATCGAGGGACTCTCATGAGCGGCGCGGGACGCCCCGAGGACACCGTCGTCGACGCGGCCGGGCTCACGCTCGGCGTCGTCTGCACCCGCTGGCACGAGCCGATCACCGACCCGCTGCTGGAGCGGTCCCTCGCGGCCGCGAAGGCGTGCGGGATCGACCAGCCCGTGGTCGTCCGCGTCGCCGGCGCCCTGGAACTGCCCGTCGTGGCGCAGCAGCTCGCCCGCGACCTGGACGCCGTCGTCGTCCTCGGCGCGGTCATCCGGGGCGAGACGGCCCATTTCGACTACGTGTGCGACTCGGTGACCGCCGGTGTGACACGCGTCGCGCTCGACGAGTCGACTCCGGTGGGCAACGGGGTCCTCACATGTGACAACATTGAGCAGGCAATGCAGCGCAGCGGGCTGCCCGGCAGCCGCGAGGACAAGGGATGGGAGGCGACTGTGGCCGCACTCGACACGGCACTGACCCTGCGAGGTCTGCGGCATCACGGTCACGCCGGGTACGGCCTGGAGCATTCGGGCTCCTGAACGTCCCCGGAAACCCGTACGCATCCCATCGAAAGGCAACTTCCGTGCTGTCACTCGTCCTGCCCAAGGGGTCGCTGGAGAAGGCGACCATGCAGCTGTTCGACGCCGCCGACCTCACCGTCCGGCGCACCTCGGACCGCGACTACCGCGCCTCCATCGACGACCCGCGCATCGACCGCGTCCGCGTGCTGCGGCCGCAGGAGATCCCGACCTACCTCGAACAGGGCCTGTTCGACCTCGGCATCACCGGCCGCGACTGGATCACCGAGACCGACTCCGACGTCGTCAGCCTCGGCGAGCTGAAGTACTCCAAGGCCACCTCCAACCCGGTCCGGGTGATCATGGCGGTGCCCGAGGACGCGCCGTGGCGGAGCGTGTCCGAGCTGCCCGAGGGCGTCCGGATCTCCACCGAGTTCCCCGCGATGACCGAGCGCTTCCTCGAGAAGCACGGCGTGAAGGCCCGGGTCGTCCCGTCCTACGGCGCGACCGAGGCGAAGGTCCCCGACATCGTCGACGCGATCGTCGACCTCACCGAGACCGGCTCGTCGCTGCGCAAGAACGGCCTGCGGATCCTCGACACGCTCCTCACCAGCTACACCGAGCTGGTCGCCAACCGCGAGGCGTACGAGGACGCCGAGAAGCGCGCCGCGATGGAGGACGTCGCGCTGCTCCTGCAGGGCGCGATCCGCGCGCGGGGCAACGTCCTGCTCAAGCTGAACGTCGCGCAGTCCGACCTGCAGGCCGTCCTCGACATCATGCCGTCGATGTCGTCGCCCACGGTCACGTCCCTCGCGGGGGGCGAGTCCAACGCGGTCGAGTCGGTCGTCGCCAAGCGCGGCGTCAACACGCTGATCCCGGCGCTGAAGGCCGCGGGCGCCCACGACATCCTCGAGATCCCCATCTCCAAGATCGTTGACTGAGACCCCGGCCCTGCCGACCGAGTGGCGTCCCCGCACCACCCGGCTCGTCGCCTACGCCACGGCGGGCGCGATCACCCTGGCCATGATCGTGCTCGCCGTGTTCGTGGCGCCCCAGTTCACCGTCGTCGACCGTGTCCTGATGGTCCTGTTCGGCCTCGGCCTCGCCTGGATCCTGCACATGCTGGCCCGCTGCCGCGTCACGGCGGACGAGACGGGCCTCACGGTCGTCAACGCGTTCCGCACCCGCCGCCTCGAGTGGCCCGAGGTCCTCGACGTCACGATGACCGTCGGCGACCCCTGGCCGCGCCTCGACCTGTCCGACGGCACCGCGCTCGGCGTGATGGGCATCAACGGCGCCGAGAAGAAGCTCGCCGGCCGCCAGGTGGCCGAGCTGGCCGCGCTCCTCAAGGCCCGCGCCGAAGCCCCCGACCCGGACTGACCCGCGGCCCGGCCGCGGGGGAGCGGCGTCACGCGGCCGTGGCGAGGGTGAAGGCGCCCGCGATCAGCAGGGCGGCCGCCCAGAGGCGGTCGAGGTCCCACCACGTGCGCTTGAGGATCGCCGCGCCGACGAGTTCGTAGACGAGCACGGCGACGACGCCCGCGACGGCGAGCATCGCGAGCGTGTGCACGGCCGTCACGAAGATCCCCGCCGACAGCGCGCTGCCGGACGCGTCCGCGAGCCCGTGATGGTGGTGGCCCGCGGCGACGGGCGCCGCCGACGGGGCGAGCAGCGGCACCAGCATCAGCCCCGCGCCGTGCGCGGACGACATCACGAACGACCAGCCCGCGAGCTGCCACAGGCCCACCGGGGCGGGGGCGCGGTGCGCCGCGCGGCGCCCGAGCAGCAGCCACGCCCCGAACCCGATCAGCACCAGCCCGCCGCCCGCGGCGAGGGCCCGGGCGGGGACGACCGTGCCGATCAGCGCGACGGCGACCGCGACGGCGCCGATGGACGCCGCGTGCCCCGCGGCGATCGCCGGCAGCGCCTGCACGACGAGCGGACGGCTGCGCTCCTGCAGGCCGCGCGTCACCGCGAACAGCCAGCCCATCGCCGGATTCAGCCCGTGGAACGCGCCGAGCGCCACGAGCGCGGCGAGCGAACCGTCGCGCATGCCCCGTCCCTCTCCGTGCGCCGTCCGTCGCGGTCAGCGTCCGACGCGGGGCGCGGGATGTCCACCGGCGCGGAGGTGACAGTCGGGAAACCGCCCGCGCCCTATGGGCGATCGCGATCTCGGTGTATAGCCTGGCGATGTGGTGGCGGACACGGTGCCGGGCGGGGCGGTCGCCTCGCCGGCGGAGCTGGCGGGCCTGCTGGACCGGCACGACTACCTCTGCGACGAGGGCCTCGCCACGGCGTGCTTCCTCGCGCTGCGGATGGGACGGCCGCTGTTCCTGGAGGGCGAGGCCGGAGTCGGCAAGACCGAACTGGCCAAGACGCTCGCGCGGGCGCTGCGCGCGCCGCTGATCCGGCTGCAGTGCTACGAGGGGCTCGACGCGTCGCAGGCGCTGTACGACTGGGACTTCCCGCGCCAGATCCTGCACCTGCGGGCCGCCGAGGCCGCGGGCACGGCCGACGCCGCCCGGCTGGAGGGCGAACTGTACGACCGCCGGTTCCTGCTGGCCCGTCCGCTGCTCCGGGCCCTGGAGACGACCCCGAGCGTCCTGCTGGTGGACGAACTGGACCGCGCGGACGACGAGTTCGAGGCGTTCCTCCTCGAGATCCTCAGCGACTTCACGATCACCGTGCCCGAACTCGGGACGATCCGCGCCGAGCGTCCGCCCGTCGTGGTCGTCACGTCCAACCGCACCCGCGAGGTGCACGACGCGCTGAAGCGCCGCTGCCTCTACCACTGGCTCGAGCACCCGTCGTTCGAGCGGGAGGTCGCGATCATCCGGCGGCGGCTGCCGGACGCGACCGCGCACCTGGCGGGGCAGGTCGCGGACGCCGCGCGGCGGCTGCGCGGCGGCGGGCTGCTGAAGCCGCCGGGCGTCGCCGAGACCATCGACTGGACCGAGGCGCTGCTGGTCCTCGGCGCCCGCGAGCTCGACCCGGACGCGGCGGCGGTGACGCTCGGCGCCGTCCTGAAGTACCGCGAGGACCAGGAGCGCGGCGGCGCGCTGCTGGCCGGGGGCTGACATGGCGGGCACGGACGTGACCGGGACGCTCGCCGGGTTCGCCCGGACGCTCCGCGCGGCGGGCGGCGCCGCCGACCCCGAACGCGTGCAGGCGATGGTCGCGGCGCTGCGGCACCTCGACGTCCTCGACCCGTCCGACGTGTACTGGGCGGGACGCCTCACGCTGTGCGCGGGCCCGGACGACCTGCCCCGCTACGACCGCGCGTTCGCCGCGTACTTCTCCGGGGAGACGCCGCGCCCGCCGCGACGGCCACCGGTCGTCGTGCGCCCCTCGCCGGTGCCGGTGCCGGAGGCGGGCGGCGGCGACGGCACCGGCGACGCGCGCGCCGTCACCGCGAGCCCCGCCGAGGTACTGCGGGAACGGGACGTCGCGCGGCTCGGGCCCGCCGAACGCGCCGAGGTCGCCCGCCTGATCGCGCTGCTGGACGCGGGCGCCGAGCCCCGCCGCTCGCGCCGGTTCGCCCCCGCGTCCGCCGGTCGGCTGGACCCGCACCGGACCGTCCGCGAGACGCTCCGGCGCGGTGGCGAGACGGCCCTGCCGCGCCACCGCGCGCACCGCCTCCGGCCCCGCCGCCTCGTGCTGATCGTCGACGTCAGCGGCTCGATGGCCCCGTACGCGGACGCGCTGCTGCGGTTCGCGCACGCCGCCGTCAGGTCCGGCGGCCGGACGGCCGAGGCGTTCACCGCCGGAACCCGCCTCACCCGCGTCACCCGGGAGCTGGCCGCCCGCGACCCGGACGCCGCGCTGGCGAAGGCGTCCGCGGCGATCCCCGACTGGAGCGGCGGCACCCGCCTCGGCGAGGAGCTGCGCGAGTTCCTCGACCGCTTCGGGCGCCCCGGCATGGCCCGCGGCGCGATCGTCGTCATCGCGTCCGACGGCTGGGAGCGCGGCGACGCGGCCCTGCTCGGCGAGCAGATGGCCCGCCTGCACCGGCTCGCGCACCGGGTGATCTGGGCGAACCCGCACCGGGCCCGGCCCGGGTACGAGCCCCTCACCGCCGGGATGGCCGCGGCGCTCCCGCACGTCGACGACTTCACGTCCGGCCACAGCCTCGCCGCCCTGGAACACCTGGCCCGCCTCGTCGCGGGCGCCGAGAGGACGATCCATCATGCGTGACGTGCTCGGGGACGTCGGCGGCTGGTACGCCGCCGGGGAGACGTTCGGGCTGGCGACCGTGGTGCGGACGTTCCGGAGCGCGCCGCGGCCGCCGGGGGCCGCGATGGCGGTGTCGGCGGACGGGGAGGCGGCCGGCAGCGTGTCCGGCGGGTGCGTCGAGGGCGCGGTGTACGAGGTGGCGCGCGAGGTGCTGGCGTCCGGCGAGGCGGTGGTGCGGCGGTACGGGGTCAGCGACGACGACGCGTTCGCGGTCGGGCTGACGTGCGGCGGGATCCTGGACGTGCTGGTGGAGCCCGTCGGCCCGGAGACGTTCCCCGAGTTCGGCGACGTGGCCGCGGCCGTCGAGAAGGGGGACCCGGTCGCGGTCGCGACGGTCGTCGGGGGGCCCGGCCGGATCGGCGCGCGGCGGGTGGTGTGGCCGGACCGCGCGTCCGGGACGCTCGCGCCCGGCGCGGCGCACGCGGCGCGGCTGGACGCGGCGGTCGACGACGACGCGCGGGGGATGCTCGCGCAGGGCGTCACGGGGGTGCGGCGGTACGGGCGGGAGGGGGAGCGGCGGCTGGACGAGCTGGAGGTGTTCGTGCACGCGTTCGCGCCGCCGCCCCGGCTGCTGGTGTTCGGCGCGATCGACTTCGCGGCGGCCGTCGCGCGGATCGGCCGGTTCCTCGGGTACCGGGTGACGGTGTGCGACGCGCGTCCGGTGTTCGCGACGCCGAAGCGGTTCCCGGACGCCGACGAGGTGATCGTCCGGTGGCCGCACCGGTACCTCGCCGAGGAGGCCGTGGACGAGCGGACGGCGATCTGCGTGCTGACGCACGACCCGAAGTTCGACGTGCCGCTGCTGGAGATCGCGCTGCGCACGGAGGCCGGATACGTGGGCGCGATGGGGTCGCGCCGCACCCACGACGACCGGCTGGCGCGGCTCCGGGAGGCGGGCCTCGGCGAGGACGAGCTGGCCCGGCTGCGGTCGCCGATCGGGCTGGACCTCGGCGCGCGGACGCCGGAGGAGACGGCGGTGTCGATCGCGGCTGAGCTGGTGCAGCTCCGGTGGGGCGGGTCGGGGCGCCCGCTGACCGAGACCGAGGGGCGCATCCACGGTGCGGAGGCGGCCGATGAGGGGTGAGGCGTCCCCGGCCGGGCTGCTGCTCGCGGCGGGGGCGGGCCGCCGGTTCGGCCGTCCGAAGGCGCTGCTGGAGCTGGACGGCGAGCGGCTCGTCGACCGGGGCGTGCGGACGCTGCGGGAGGCGGGCTGCGCGCCGGTGCTCGTGGTGTCGGGGGCCGCTCCCGTGGAGGTCGTCGGCGCGGTCGTGGTGCCGAACGCGGACTGGCGGGAGGGCATGGGGTCGTCGCTGCGCGCGGGGCTCGCCGCGCTGCCGCCCGGCTGCCCGGCGGTGGTCGTCGCGCTCGTCGACCAGCCGGGGGTGACGGCCGAGGCGGTCCGGCGACTGATCGCCGCGTACCGGGACGGCGCGCGGATCGCGGTGGCGACCTACGGCGGCGCGCCGCGCAACCCCGTCCTGCTGGCGGACGAGCACGTCGCGGCGGCCGCCGGGTCGGCGGTGGGCGACCGGGGCGCGCGGGCCTTCCTGCGTTCCCGGCCGGACCTCGTGACGCCCGTGCCGTGCGACGGCGTCGCGGTGCCCGACGACATCGACACCCCCGCCGACCTGGACGCCTTCACCCGTCGCGGGCCTCGGTGAGCGCGCGCTCGTAGGTCAGCAGGGTGTCGATGAACATCCGGCGCTCCGCGGGGGAGAGGGGTTCCAGGGCGGTACGCCAGGCGCCCGCGCTGCGCCCCAGCCACTCGTTGATCGCCGGGAGGTGCTCGGCGGTGACGGCGACGATGGCGCGGCGCCGGTCGGCGGGGTCCGCGCGGCGCTCCACGATGCCCTGCCTGCCGAGGTCGCCGACCATGAGGCTGACCGTCGCGGGCGCCACCTCCAGCCGTTTCGCGAGCTCGTTGACGCCCAGCGGCCCGTCGAACAGCAGGTAGGCCAGCAGCGACAGGTGCCGCGGCGCCAGGTCGAAGCCGGCGAGTTCGGGCGGCGGCTTGATGCGCTTGGCGGTCCCGACCAGGCGCGGCATGAGCAGCAGCATCGTGCGGACGCCCGCGTCCACGCCGTCGTCCTCGGTCTCGCCCATGCTTGCGGAGCGGTCCATGCGGCGGGCTAGGAGAGGGGCGGGACGGCGGACTCGTCGAGCGCGCCGCAGTCCACGGCGCGGCGCAGCCGGTCGGTGAGCGCGCTGATCGTCGCCGGCTCGTCCAGCACGCCGCCCTCGCCGCCGGACCGTTCCCGCCACGCCCGGACCCGCGCGATGACGTCGTCCACGCCCGTCAGGTGGTAGCCGTACACGACGGCGTAACGGCTGGGCAGGTGCGCCGGGTGCAGGTCCCAGCCCTGGTGGAACCCGTGCCGCAGCGAGTGCCGGACGTGCGCGGCGTGCGCCGCCCACGCGGCGTTGACCTCGTCGGGGCCGTCGTCGCGCGGGACGACGTTGGTGGAGCCGTCCGACAGCCGCACCCCGGTCCCGGCGAACCCGACCTGCATGACGTGCCGCGCGAAGTCGCAGGCCGGGTGGTCGAGCCGCTGCTCCTCCGGCGGGAGGCCGACGGCGGCGGTGTAGTCGAACACGCCGAAGTGCGCGCCGGTCAGCCGCCCCCCGGCCGCCCGCACGATCGCGGGCGCCGCGACCCGCCCGTCCGCGTCGAAGACCGACTCGGGGGTCTCCACCTGGATCTCGAACCGCAGGATGCCCGCGGGCAGCCCGAGGGACGTCTCCAGCAGGTCCAGGTACTCGGTGAACAGCGCGACGTGCTCGGCGGAGATCACCTTCGGGAACGTGATCGTGAACCCGCCGGGCAGCCGGCCGAGCCGGTCCCGCAGCGCGGTGAGGAAGCCGTCCAGCGTCCGCATCGCCCGCTCGTGGCCGCCGTCGGCGAACGACTTGACCCGCAGCCCCCAGTAGTGCGGGAGCCCCTTCACCTCGTACGCGGCGGCCACGGCCTCGACGACCTGCCCGACGTGCGCGTCCTCCTCGGCGTCGGGACGGACGCCGTAGCCGTCCTCGAAGTCGATCCGGACGTCCTCGACCGGCTCGGCGGCCAGCTTGGCCGCGACCCGCTCCCGGACCGGCCCGGCCAGCTCCGGGTCGAGGCCGAACGCGGCCCCGAACGACCCGTCGCCCGGGGTGTGGGTGTTGAGCAGCCGCAGCGCCTCCGCGCCGAAGTCGGCGGGCGTCGAGGCGGCGAACCGGTCCGCCGGGACGTACACCGTGTGCACCGGCCGGCGGCCGTCGGCGCCGCCGGGCAGGCGCTCGCGGTGCGCGTCGCGGACGGCGGCGATGCGGGCGGACAGGTCGTCGAGCGAGGCAACGCTGAGATTCACCCCGCCATGATCCCCCAAGATCCGCGGAATGTGGCGCCGGGCGCGAGATCGATCAGCCCCTCGCCGGAGGCGAGCGCGTTCGGCGGGCAGGTCATCGGCTCGACGCCCAGCCCGGCGCGCGGCTCCGGCGCCTCGTCGGCGGTGTAGATCTGCATCCAGGGGTGCGTCTCGTCGGACCACAGCCGCACCGACCGGCCGCCGCCGCTGAGCGTCGCCCAGCAGCGGCCCGCGTCGTCCCGGCCCAGGTCCGTGTACGCGTGGTCGATCTTCCGGTCGCCGAGGACGGGGCCGTCGCGCAGGTCCCAGCGGGTGCCCACGACGTCCTGCACGGGCCCGGACGGGATCATCCGGTCGTCCACCGGGACGTACCGGGCCGCGTCGAGCGTCGCGGTGCAGCGGTCGAGCGGCTCGCCGACCGTGAGGTACGGGTGGGCGCCGTGCCCGTACGGGGCGGTGACGCTCCCCGGGTTGTGCGCGCTCATCCGGACGGTCAGGCCCGTGTCCGCGTCGAGCGCGTACTCGGCCTCGAGGTCGAGGCGGAACGGGTACCCGGCGGAGCCGAGCAGCCGGTGCGTCAGCCGCACCCGGTGCGGCTCGTGCTCGGCGGCCGTCCAGGACGACCACCGGACGAGCCCGTGGATCGCGCAGTCGTTCTCCGGCTCGGACAGATCCAGCCGGTACGCCTTCCCGCCGTACTCGTAGCGGCCCCGGTCGACGCGGTTCGGCCACGGGATCAGCAGGCTTCCGAACGCCGCCGGGGCCGGTTCGTCCGCGCCGTGGGTCAGCACGAGCGGCCGTCCGTCGCGGGTCAGCTCCCGCAGGCCCGCGCCCGACTCGGTGACGACGGCCCGGTACGGCCCGGCGGCGAGCGCGTACTGCGCCCCGGTGATCATTTCGGTCATACTCGGACGTTACCCGAGCGCACGACCGCCACACGGCACGGCTCGTCCGGCCACCTCTCATCCGGCACGGGTCATCCGGCACGGGTCATCCGGCACGGGTCATCCGGCACGGGTCATCCGGCGCGGCTCATCCAGCGGGGGCCGGTCAGCGCGATCGCGGCGCGGCAGCCGGCGAGCAGCCCGTGCGCCAGGTCGGTGCCGGAGGTGTGCCCGACGGCCAGCAGCCGCCGCACCGCCGGGCCCGGCGGCTCCGCCCCGGCGGCGCAGCGCAGCACCGCGCCGACCTCCGCGCCCGCGGCGCCCGCCGCCGCGCAGTGCAGCAGCGTCGCGGCGAGCGCGGTGGTGCGGGTGCCGGCGTCCGCGGTGACGGCCGCGCCCAGCCAGTCCGCCAGCCACACCGCGCGCCCGCCGGGACGGACGGCGCCGCCCGCGTGCCGCAGCGCCACGAGCAGGCCGCACAGGACGTCGTCCCCGCTCGGGGTGAGGCCGGGGCCGAGCCCGACGATCCGCTCGGCGGCCTCCACGGCGCCCGCGAGGTCCCCGGCGGCGCAGCGGGCGGCGAGCAGGCCGGGGTCGGGGTGGCCGGCCAGCCCGCCGCCGGTCATCCCGGCGTGCTCGCACGCGGCCTCCACGGCCCGCAGGCCCCGGGCGAGCGCGGCGGGATGGAGCGGTCCGAGGACGGGCGCGGGGTCCCACTCGCGGCGCACCCGCACCGCGAACCCGCCGGTCTCGACCCGCCCGTCCCCGACGACCGCGTCGGCGCCCTCGCGCACCGCGCGGAACGGGTGGTCGCGGCGCGCCGCCGGGACGACCACGGCGTTCGGCATGCGGGCGGCGTCGGAGGCGACCACGGCCAGCACCCGCGGCTCCGGCCCGCCGCGCACCTCCGCGTACACGGCCGCCGGGAACACGGCGATGACGCGGGCGGGCCGGCGCGGGCCGTCCAGCAGCGGCCGCAGCGCCAGGCTCGCGGCGCCCGAGCGGGGCTGGCGCGCGGCCGGCGGGCGGGTGCCGGGCGGCGCGGGGAGCGGCGCGGGCACGGGCGGCGATGCGGGATCGCGGACGAGCGGGGTCACGGAACCTCCCGAGGCCGGTTGACGGGCGCCGCCCGCGTCCTCGTCGACGGGGCGGCCCGGACTCTGCCGCGACCGTAGATCGCCGCCCGCGCGGGCCGTATGGACAAAGGTGCCAAGGCTTCTTGTCATTGTTCGCCTTTGTTGTCAGTGTTGATCAGGTACCGGTAGCGATCACGCCGTAACAGGCGATGTACGCACCAAAAGGCGAGGTGACCCCTGGCATGAGTTACATCAGCGCGGACCCGGGCCCACCGGCCCTGCGGCTCGCCAGCACCGGAACCCTGACCTACGGCCTGTCGGTCGGCGAGGTCCTCGGCGTCAGCACCCTGAACGGCGCCCGCCTCATCGCCGGCCGGGCCGGCCTCGACCGCGTCGTCCAGCGACTCAACGTGATGGAGGTCCCCGACGTCCTGTCGTGGGTCAAACCGAACGAACTGCTCCTCACCACCGGATACCCGCTGCGCCACACCCCCGAGTCCTTCGACAACCTGATCGCCGACCTGGACGAGCGCGGCCTCGCGGCCCTCGCGATCAAGCTCGGCCGCTACCTGGACGCGCCCCCGCCGGAGATGGTCGAGCAGGCCGACCGGCGCGGCTTCCCGCTGATCCTGCTGCCCCCCGACGTCGGCTTCGACGACATCCTCAACCAGGTGCTGACCGACATCCTGAACCGGCAGGCGGCCGTGCTCGCCCGCACCGAGGAGGTGCACCGCGCGCTCGTCCAGATCGTGCTGTGCGGCGGCGGGCTGCAGGAGGTGGTCGACGAGGTCGCGTCGCTGCTGGACGTGGCGGTGGTCGTGCTGGACGGCGAGCAGCGCGTCCTCGCGGGCGCCGGGCCGGACGAGGACGTCGCCGCGATGCGGGCGTTCGACGCGGGCCGGCACGCCGCCTGCGGGCGCGGCGGCTGCGGCATCACCGGCGCGCACGGCACCGCCGACCACCTGGTCGTGCCCGTGATGGCGGGCGGCTTCGACCACGGCCGGATCGTCGCGTTCAGCCCCGGCGGCGCGCTGCGCGGCACCGACCTCGGCATCCTCGAACGCGCCGCGACCGTCACCGCGCTCGTGGTGACCAAGCAGCAGGCGGTCGCGGCGGTGGAGAGCAAGTACCGGGCCGACTTCCTGCGCGACGTCCTCGCGGGCCGCGCGGGCGACGACGACCGGATCATCGCGCACTGCGACGGCTTCGGCTGGGACCTCGACCGTCCCATGATGGTCGTGGTCGCCGAACTGGACGGGCGCGCCCGCGGCGGGAGCGGCGGGGGAGCGGGCGCGGAACCGGACGGCGGGGCGCGCGGCGGGCGCGGCGCCGACGAGCGGTCCGCGCAGGAGCGGCTCGCCGCGGCCTGGACGGCCGCCGCGCGGCGGCACGACCGCGGCGCGGCGGTGGTGAGCTTCGCCCACGAGGTCGTCGCGATCGTCGGCGGGGACGGCGACGGCTCCGCCGAGCTGCCGACCGCGCCGGTGCAGACGATGATCAAGGAGGCGGCGGCGGTGTTCGCCGAGCACATGTCGGTGCGGCGGACGTTCTCCTCCGGCGTCAGCCGCACGGTGCGGTCCCCGGCCGCGCTGCCCGAGGCGTACGAGCAGGCCGTCAAGGCCGTCCGGGTGGGGCGGCAGCTCCACGGCCCCGGGGCGCGCGCGCACTTCGACCAGCTCGGCGTGTACCGGCTGCTGAGCCTGGTGTCGGACCCGGAGGAGCTCCACGCGTTCGTCCGCGAGACCCTCGGCGACCTGGCGTCCGACGCCGAGCCCGAACTGGTGGACCTGCGCCGCACCCTCCAGGTGCTGCTGGAGACCAACCTCAACGTCGCCGAGACGGCCCGCCGGCTCCACTTCCACTACAACACGCTGCGCTACCGCATCGGCAAGCTGGAACGGATGCTCGGCGCGTTCACCGAGGACGCCCATCTCCGGCTCAACCTCACCCTCGCCCTTCACGTTCTGCGCATGCGCGGTATCTGAGGGTAACGACAGCGCCCGGCGGTTGTCCGGGGGCCGCGCCGACGCGCCCCCCGGACGGCCCCGGTCCGCTCGCACGCCCTCCCACCTGGTAGATCTACCGTGCCGCACGGCGCGGCGACGCAGGACCGGGAGGGACCCGATGAAGATCGGCTGGAAGCTGCACGGCGACGGGCGGACGCCCCCGCCGGGCGAGATCGTCCGTCCGGACGAGCGGCTGTCGTGGCCGCGCACCGCCGGGATCGGCGCCCAGCACGTGGTGGCGATGTTCGGGGCGACCTTCGTGTTCCCCGTGCTGATGGGCCTCGACCCGAACCTCGCGATCATGATGTCGGGGTTCGCGACGATCCTGTTCCTGCTGATCGTCAAGGGCAAGGTCCCGAGCTACCTGGGCAGCAGCGCCTCGTTCGTCGGCGTGGCCGCGGCGATCCGGGCGGGCGGCGGCGACAGCGCGACCGTGACCGGCGCGATCCTCGTCACCGGCGCCGTGCTGCTGCTCGTCGGCGTGATCGTCCACCTGCTGGGCGGCGACCTCATCCACCGGATCTTCCCGCCCGCCGTCACCGGCGCGGTCGTCATGCTGATCGGCTTCAACCTCGCGCCGGTCGTCGCCGACACCTACTGGCCGCAGGACCAGTGGGTCGCCCTCGCCACGCTGTGCTTCGCCGTGCTGTGCACGGTGCTGCTGCGCGGCTTCTGGTCGCGGATCGCGATCCTGCTCGCGCTCGTGTTCGGGTTCGCCCTCTCCTGGCTGCTGGACGTCCTCGCCGGGCCCGTCACCTCCGTGCTGCCGGGACAGAACCTGCTGGACGCCGCGGGCCGCCCGTGCACGTCCGAGGGCCCGTACTGCATCGCCACCCCGTTCGCGCACGACCGCGTCGACTTCGGCGCCGTGTCGTCCGCCGACTGGTTCGGGCTCCCGCAACTGCACGGGCCCGACTTCAAGACGTCCGCGATCCTGCTCGCGCTGCCGCCGGTCATCGCGCTGATCGCGGAGAACACCGGGCACGTCAAGGCGGTGTCGGCGATGACCGGCGACGACCTGAACCCGATGCTCGGCCGCGCCCTCGCCGCCGACGGCGTCGGCACCACGCTCGCGTCCGCGGTCGGCGGCGCGCCCACCACCACCTACGCCGAGAACATCGGCGTCATGGCCGCCACCCGCATCTACTCCACCGCCGCGTACTACGTCGCGGCGCTCGTGGCGATCCTGTTCGGGCTCTGCCCCAAGTTCGGCGCGCTGGTCGCCGCCACCCCCGGCGGCGTGCTCGGCGGCATCACGGTCGTCCTCTACGGCATGATCGGCCTGCTCGGCGCGAAGATCTGGGTCGAGAACCGCGTCGACTTCGGCGACCCGGTGAACCTCGTCCCGGTCGCGGCCGCGCTCATCCTCGCGATCGGGAACGTGACGCTGAACGTCACCGACGACTTCCCCCTGCAGGGCATCGCGCTCGGCACCATCGCCGTCCTCGTCGGGTACCACGCGCTGAACGCCGTCCGGCGGCCGGACGGCGCGGGCGGCGGGGTGATCGCGCCGGACGAGACCGAGATCGGCGGCCCGGTGCGGCGCCGTCCCGGCGGGGAGTAGCGGGTCCGTGCCGGCGGGGCTGCTCGGGGAGCGGGGGACTCAACCCCGCCGGCGGGACGACGATAGAACGCGCCGCGCGGCCCGCGGCCCGTAACCGGGAATCCTCCGGATACGTCGGGAATCAGGCTCCGCCCTGGTCGGGCGCGTTGCCGCCGAGCGACCGCGGCAGGTAGTTCTCCAGCGCCGCGGGCCGGAACCCGGCCTTCCTGATCTTGTCGAGGAACGCCTTGAGCTGGCCCGCGAGCCCCTCGCGGAAGTGCATGAGGATGATGTCGCCGGGCTTGAACCCGGCGCCGCCGTCCCCCCGCGCGAACCCGTTGTACCCCACGCCCGGCCCGGACGTCCCGTTGTAGTATTCGGCGGACCACAGGACGAGCGCCTTCACGCCGCAGTCCTTCGACACCCGCCGGGTGGTCTCGTTGTAGCTGCCGAACGGGGGCCGGAACAGCGTCGGGCGCCGCCCGTACTGCTTCGCGATCGCGTCGGACGCCTCGCAGATCTCCTTCTTCTGCGCGTCCGGCCCGAGCGTCGCCATGTCGGGGTGCCCGACCGTGTGGTTCTCCATCGGCGACCCCGCCCGCTTCAGCGCCCAGAAGTACTGGCCGTGCCCGTCGATGTAGCGGGACGTCAGGAACGTCATGATCGGAACCTTCTCCTTCCGGACGAGGTTCACGAACTCGGCGTCGTAGACGTAGCCGTCGTCGATCGTCAGGAACACGACGCGGTCCTGCGTGTCGATGCTGTTGATCACCGGGGGCAGGCCGTCCGGCGCGGGCTTCGGCGGCGTCCACGAGCCGGGCTCCGGCGCCGGGAAGGTCCGGTCGGCGAGCGCCGCGGCGAGCTGCGTCCGGGTCGACGGCCCGGACTCGCCGGCCTGCGCGCGCACCACGGGCCAGCCGCCCGCCGTCACGCCGAGCACTCCGGCGGCGACCATCGCGATCACGGGCGTCTTCCCACGCATCGGCCGCGTTCTCCGTTCAGTCGAGCAGGCTCCGGGGGTCCGCCGGCGCGCCCGCGCGGCCCTGCCCCCCGTCGTCCGGGGCGGCGCGCGGCGCGTACCGACGGGACATATCTGATCATGCCCGGACGCGCGGCGCCGTAATTGCCCGATCTTCGGCGTGTATTCGACTGTCACCCCGAGGAAAGGCGACCGTCGGCCTCCGCTCCGCTCCGGCCGCCGGGGGCCCGCAGAAGCCCCGCGCGGGAGTGTGAGACCGGCCGCGCATGTCAGGCCGCCGTGGCGGGCGTTCGCCGACCGGTGGGCGGGTCAGGCGTCGCGGCGTTCGAAGAGGACGAGGGCGGCGGCGAGGAGGACCGCCGTGTAGATCGCGAACACGCCGAGGCCGGCCCAGGGGGCGAGCTGGTCCGGCTGGTGCGCGGGGGAGAGGATCGCGTTCCCCGCGTTGGACGGCAGGTACTTGTTGACGTTCTCGCCCCACGATCCCGGCAGGAAGCCGCCCGCGATGCCGAGGACGAACAGGAGCACGAACACCAGCACGACCGACCCCGCCGTGTGCCGCAGCAGCGTGCCGAGGGCGAGCGCCATGATCGCGATCAGCGCGAGCCAGAGGCCGCCGCCGGCGACCGCCCGCAGGACGCCGGGGTCGCCGATCGAGCCGTCCAGGTCCTTCGCGGCGAGGATGGGCTGCGCGACGAAGAACGACGCGAACGTCACCGCGACGCCGACGACGAGCACGACCAGGGCGAGCACGAGGGTCTTGGCCGCGAGGTAGTGGGCGCGGCGGGGCACGGAGGTCAGCGCGGTGCGGATCATCCCGGTGGAGTACTCGGCCGTGATCACCAGCACGCCGAGCGCGCCGAACACCACCATCGCGAAGTAGAACGCGACCTGGATCGGCGTCATCGGCGTGAACGTGGCCCGCTCGGTGTCGGTCATCTGGTCGTAGGTCGTGCTGAACGCCAGCGCCCACAGCGCCGAGAAGCCGATGAGGACGACGGCCCCCGCGAGCAGCGTCCAGAACGTCGACTTCACCGTGCGGATCTTCGTCCACTCCGCGGCCAGGACGTGCCCGAAGCGCACCCGGCGGACGTTCCGGGCGGGCGCGGCGGCCGGGGGCGCGGGCGCGGCCGTCACGTCGGCGTCCCCGTCCACGCGTGGTACTCGACGGCGTCGCCGGTCAGCCGCATGAACGCCTCCTCCAGCGACGGCCGGACCAGCGCGAGCTCGTGCACCCGCAGCGCGTGGTCGGCGGCGAGGTCGCCGACCTCCGCCGCCGTCGCGCCGTGCACCAGCAGCGACCCGTCCGGTCCGTCCTGGATCCGCCGCCCGCCGGACGCCAGCAGCCGCGCGAGCTCGCCGAGCTGCGGCGACCGGACGCGGACGTGCCCGGCGGCGTTCTGGTCGATGAACTCCCGCATCCCGGTGTCGGCGAGGATCCGGCCGCGGCCGATCACCACGAGGTGGTCGGCGGTGAGCGCCATCTCCGACATCAGGTGGCTCGACACGAACACCGTACGGCCCTCCCGCGCGAGCCGCCGCATCAGCGTCCGGATCCAGCGGATGCCCTCCGGGTCGAGGCCGTTCGCGGGCTCGTCGAACATCAGCACGCCCGGGTCGCCGAGCAGCGCGCCCGCGATGCCGAGCCGCTGCCCCATCCCGAGCGAGAACCCCCGGACGGGCCGCCGCGCGACGTCCCGCAGCCCGACCAGCTCCAGGACCTCGTCCACGCGCCGCCGCGGGATGCCGTTGCTCTGCGCGAGGCAGCGCAGGTGGTTGTAGGCGTTGCGGCCGCCGTGCACCGCCGTGGCGTCCAGCAGCGCCCCGACCTCGCGCAGCGGCGCGCCGAGGGAGCGGTAGTGGACGCCGTTCACGGTGACGTCCCCGGCCGTGGGGCGGTCGAGCCCGAGGATCATCCGCATCGTCGTCGACTTGCCCGCGCCGTTCGGCCCGAGGAACCCGGTGACGCGGCCGGGCGCGACGGTGAACGAGGCGTGGTCGACGGCGGTGGTGGCCCCGTACCGCTTCGTCAGCCCCCGCGCCTCGATCACTCCCGGCTGATACCGAACCGTCCGGCCCCGGAAACGGCGACGGCGGGCACCCGGGGCGGATTTCACCCCCGGATTGCCCGCCTTTGGTCCCCGCGGGGTCAGCCGACCGCCACGAGGTCGACCACGAAGATCAGCGTCTCGCCCGGCTTGATGGCCGGGCTCGGGCTGCGGTCGCCGTAGGCGAGGTGCGGCGGGATGACGAGCTTGCGGCGGCCGCCGACCTTCATGCCGGGGATGCCCATGTCCCAGCCCTTGATCATGCGGCCGGCGCCGAGCTCGAAGTCCAGCGTGGAGCCGCGGTTCCAGGACGCGTCGAACTCCTCGCCGGTGGACCACGACACCCCGACGTAGTGCATCGACACGCGCGAGCCCTTAACGGCCTCGGGGCCGTCGCCCACGGTGATGTCGGTGATGTCGAGCATCGAGGGCGGCTGACCCTCGGGGAAGTCGATCTCGGGGCGTTCCAGCGCCATGAACGGGCTCCAGCCTTGTCGTCCGTCGGATGAAAGGGATCAGCCTACCGGCGGGCGCGGAGCCGGTGGGCGAGGTCGGTGCCGTCGAGCCGCAGGTCGGCCCGGTGCCGGGTGCCGTCCGCGGCGAAGTGGGCGGCCTCGCGCACGGACCAGCCGTCCCATGCGTCGGCGAACGCGGGCCCGTCCCGGTCGAGGACGCGGGCGCGGCGCAGCGCGCGGGGCGCCTCGATCCACACCCGGTACGCGGCGGGCGACCCGGCCCACGCCGCGCCGACCCCCTCGGCCAGCAGGACGGGCGCGGGCGGGATCTCCTCGGGCGGCCCGTACGCCTCGCGGTGCCAGTGGAACCGGCGCAGGACGGCCGGGCGGCCCTCCCGCAGCGGCGCCAGCACCGTCCGCTCGAACGGCTCCCACCAGGTCAGCGGGTCGGCGTCCCACGGCACCCGGAAGTCGTCGGACCGGACGACCGGGGCGCCCGCCAGCACCCCGGCGAGCCGTCCCGCGAACGTCGACTTGCCCGCGCCGCTCGGCCCGTCGACCGCGACGAGCCGCACCGGCCCGCAGGACGGCGGCAGCGCCAGCAGGCGCGCGGCGAGCGCCGGGTAGGTGGTCGCGGTCTCCGGCATGGACGGCATACTTCCAGGTGCTCATCCGACGACCGGAAGGGGGCGGGGATGGATCTGCTCGGGGAAGCGGGCGGCCCGGTGCGGGTGGCGGGACGGGAGCTGGCGCGGGACGAGCTGCAGCGCCGGGCGTCGGCCGTCGCCGCCCGGATCGGCGGGGCGGACGCGGTCGCCGTGCACGCCACCGCGTCCCTGGAGACGGTCGTGGCCGTGGTCGGCGGGCTCCTCGCGGGCGTCCCGGTGGTGCCGGTGCCGCCCGACTCGGGACCGGACGAGCGGGCCCATATCCTCGGCGACTCCGGCGCCGCGCTGCTGCTCGGCGCGCGCGGCACCGCGACCCTCGACGGGGAGCCGCCGCTGGTACCGGTCGACGATCTCCCGCCGGGCGACCCGGGACCCGGCGGGCACGCGCCGGACGCGACCGCCCTGATCCTCTACACCAGCGGGACGACGGGCGCGCCGAAGGGCGTGCTGATCTCCCGCGGCGCGATCGCCGCCGGCCTCGACGCGCTCGCCGGCGCGTGGGCGTGGACCCCCGACGACGTCCTCGTGCACGGGCTGCCGCTGTTCCACGTGCACGGCCTGGTCCTGGGCGTCCTCGGCGCCCTGCGCGTCGGGTCGCCGCTCGTCCACACCGGACGGCCGAGGCCCGAGGCGTACGCGGCCGCCGCGGCGGACGACGGCGGCAGCCTGTTCTTCGGCGTCCCGACGGTCTGGTCGCGGACGGCCGCGGACGCGGCGGCGGCGGAGGCGCTGCGCGGCGCGCGGCTGCTCGTGTCCGGGAGCGCGCCGCTGCCGGTGCCCGTCTTCGAGCGGCTCGAGGGCCTCACCGGGCACCGTCCGGTCGAGCGGTACGGCATGACCGAGACGCTCATCACCGTCAGCGCGCGCGCCGACGGCGAACGGCACCCGGGGTACGTGGGCACGCCGCTGCCGGGCGTCGAGACCCGGCTGCGGGCCGAGGACGGCGCGCCCGTCCCGTCCGACGGCGAGACGCCCGGCGAGCTGCACGTCCGCGCCCCGCTGCTGTTCAAGGGGTACCTCAACCGCCCGGAGGCGACCGCCGCGTCGTTCACCGCGGACGGCTGGTTCCGCACGGGCGACATCGCCGTCATCGCCCCGGACGGGCGGCACCGCATCGTCGGCCGCGCCTCCACCGACCTGATCAAGAGCGGCGGCTACCGGATCGGCGCGGGCGAGGTCGAGAACGCGCTGCTGGCGCACCCGGCGGTGCGGGAGGCGGCCGTCGTCGGCACCCCGCACGCCGACCTGGGCGAGCAGGTCACCGCCTACGTCGTCGCGGACGGCGTGGACGAGCGCGGGCTGATCGACTTCGTCGCCGGGCGGCTCTCGGCCCACAAGCGGCCCCGCGCCGTCCACCTGGTGGACGGGCTCCCGCGCAACGCGATGGGCAAGGTGGTGAAGACCCGGCTCGGCGAGCTCTGACCGGCGAGGTCAGGGGAGCAGGGACGGCAGCAGGGGGCGCACGAGGTCGCGGGCGTACGACTCGGGCGGGTCGGGCGTCGCGGCGCCCTCGGCGAAGTAGCGCAGGAAGCCCTGCTGGAAGCAGGCGCCGATCAGCAGCGCGGCGGCCGCGGCGGTGTCGGCGTCCGCCGCGACCCGGCCGAGGTCGCGTTCGGCGTCGAGGTACTCGGCGAGCTCGCGGACCGGCACGTGCGGGCCCGCCCCGTATTTGCGCAGCGACTCGCGGGTCGCGGCCATCAGTGGCGGCTGCGCGACCATGGACGCCATCATCGGGAACGCGCGCCGGTAGAAGCGCAGCCCGTTGTGCACCACGGCCACGAGGTTCGACTCGACGGTGTCGCGGCCGGGCACGCCCGTGACGGAGAACGCGGGCATGCGCTCCTTGAGGACCAGCATCATCAGCTCGTCCTTGTCGCGGAAGTGCTTGTAGAGCAGCGCCTCGGAGTACCCGGCGGCCCGGGCGATCTCCTTGGTGGTGGCGCGGGCGACGCCGCGCTCGCGCATCACGTCGGCCGCCGCGTCCAGGATCCGCTCCCGTGCGCTCATCCGGCTCCCTCCGCTTGACAGGTGAGTGAATGCTAACCCAATCTAGGAGTGAGTAAAGATTCACTCACCCAGGTTCACCAGGAGGAACCATGCGACTCACGATCTTCGGGGCGACCGGCGGCACCGGGCTGCAGGTCGTCCGCCGGGCCCTCATCGGCGGCCACCGGGTCACCGCGGTCGTGCGCGACCCCGCCCGGCTGCCCGCCGACCTGCGCGACCGCACCGGCGTCGGCGCGGCCCTCGAGATCGTCCGCGCCGACGTCATGGACCCCGGAGCCATCGAGGGCGCGGTGAAGGGCAGCGACGCCGTCATCAGCGCCATCGGCACCCGCGAGGGCCGCGCCCCCACCACCGTCTGCGAGGACAGCGCGCGCAGCATCACCGCCGCGATGGCGGCCGCCGGGGAGCGGCGGTTCGTCATGGTCAGCGCGTCCGGGTTCGCCAACGGGCCCGGCGACGACCCGCTCACCCGGTACGTCGTCAAGCCGCTGGTGCTGAAGCCGATGCTCAAGCACGCCTTCGCCGACATGGGCCGCGCCGAGGACGTCGTCCGCGCCTCCGGCCTCGACTGGACGATCGTCCGCCCGCCGCGGCTCACCGACGGCGACGGCAAGGGCCGCTACCGCGCCGCGGTGGACCGCAACGTCCGCGGCGGCTTCACCCTCGCCCGCGCCGACCTCGCCCTCGCGCTGATCGACCACGCCGCCGACCCGTCCGCGATCGGGCACGTCGTCAGCGTCGCCGGCTGAGCAGGGCGGATGACAACCGTCACGACGATCGGCTGACAACCGCCGGGCGAAGCGGTGACAGCCGCTTCTACCGGCGGCACGGCGCCCCGGCGACGCTGGGGGCATGCAACCGAACAAGGTGATCCACGTCGACGGGCTGCGCCAGCGGTACGGCGACCACGAGGCCGTCGCCGGCGTCTCCTTCGAGGTCGGGGAGGGGGAGCTGTTCGCGCTCCTCGGCACCAACGGGGCCGGCAAGACCACCACCATGGAGACCCTCGAGGGGTTCCGCCCGGCGCACGCGGGCACCGTCCGGGTCCTCGGCCGCGACCCGCACCGCGAGCGCCGCGCCGTCCGCCCGCAGATCGGGATCATGCTGCAGGAGGGCGGGTTCTTCAACGACCTCACGGTCGCCGAGACCACCGCCCACTGGCGCGGGTTCACGCCCCGCGCGCGGCCCGCCGCCGAGGTGCTCGCGCTCGTCGGGCTGGAGGACCGGGCGGGCGTGAAGGTCCGGCAGCTGTCCGGCGGGCAGAAGCGCCGCCTCGACCTCGCGCTCGCGCTCCTCGCCCGTCCCCGCGTCCTGTTCCTGGACGAGCCCACCACCGGCATGGACCCCGAGGCCCGGCACGCCACCTGGCGGATCGTCCGGGACCTGGTGCGGGACGGCACCACGGTGCTGCTGACCACGCACTACCTGGAGGAGGCCGAGCAGCTCGCCGACCGGCTGGCGATCATGCACCGGGGCGTGATCGAGCAGACCGGCACCGTCGCCGAGGTCGTCGCCGGCCACGGCGACCGCATCAGCTTCCAGATGCCCGAGCGGCTGCAGGTCCGCGAGCTGCCCCTGCTCGGCGGCGCCGCCGCGGAGATCGCCGTGGACGGCGGCCGCGCCACCGCCACGTACACCGTGCGCGGCGACGGCATGCAGGCCGGGCTGTACGAGCTGCTGCGCTGGGCGGACGCGGGCGGCGTCGCGCTCGACGGCCTGCAGGCGCGCAGCGCGTCCCTCGAGGACGTCTTCCTCCGCACCGCCACCGCCGCAGCGACCCCCGAAGGAGCCTCCCGATGACCCTCACCGCCCCCCGCAGGCCCCGGGTCGCCGTGCCCGCCGTGTCGCCCCGGTCCCTCGCGCGCGTCGCGCGGTTCGACGCCGTCCTGCTCTACCGCAACCGCACCGCCCTGTTCACCGTCTTCGGGCTGCCCGTGCTGTTCATCGTGATGCTGATCCCGATGCGCGGCCAGGACATCGACGGCGTGGACGGCGCGCTGCTGCAGGGCACCGGCCACCTCGCGTTCTTCCTCATCTTCGCGATCTTCATGAACCTGGTGAACGTGTTCACCGCCCGCCGCGAGGACCTCACCCTCAAGCGGCTGCGCGGCACCGTGCTGTCGGACGCCGAGATCCGCGGCGGCAGCCTCCTCACCGCGACCGCGGCGTACGCGGTGCAGGCCGTGCTGCTGCTCGCCGTGCTCGGCACGGCCTTCGGCGGCCGGTTCCCCGCGGACCCGCTGCTGCTGCTCGCCGGCCTCGCCGGCGGCGTCGTCGTGTTCGCCCTGCTGGCGTTCGCGGTCTCCGGGCTCACCCCGAACGCCGAACTCGCCCAGCTCACCGTCCTGCCGATCATGTTCGCCTGCATGGCGGGCGGCGGCGTGATGTTCCCGCTGGACGCCCTCCCCGACGCCCTGGCCGCCGCGTGCCGCTGGCTGCCGCTGACCCCGGTCGTCGAGATCACCCGGACCGCCTACTTCGGGCAGGACTTCGCGGGATCCTCCGGGCACGCCGCGCTCGGCTTCGGCGAGGGCTGGGCCGCGTGCCTGCAGTCCTTCGCCGCCCTCGTCGTCTGGGGCGCGCTCGGCGCCGAGGCCGCCAAGCGCTGGTTCCGCTGGGAACCGCGCCGCGGGTGAGCGGCCGGATAACGTACCCGGGGGAGAGGGGGAACCCGTCATGGCGGTCGCCACGAAGGCCGAACTCGAAGAACAGAACGCCCTGCGGCTGGAGCGCTACCGCAAGGTGACGCAGCGGTCGTTCATGATGGCCGGAGTCGCCTTCATCGCCGTCGGGCTGGGCGCGCTCATCCCGTCCTACACCGAGGGCGACATCGGGATCCCCGTGGTCGTGCTCGCCCTCGCCGGCCTCGGCCTGCTGCTGTGGTTCTACGTGCGGCTCGTCCGGACGGGCCTGGACGGCGGGGCGCCGCGCCGCGACATCGTGCTCAGCGGCGCGGTGACCGCCGCGCTGGGCGCGATGATCCTCACCAGCCCGGTCTGGTGCATCATCCCGGCGTTCTGGGTGTCGGCGGTCGTGCTGTCGCCGGTGACCCGCCGGCAGATCGCGGCCATATGCGTCGGGACGGCGGTGTACTGCGCGGTGCTCGCCACGGTCTCGGCCGAGCGGAACTTCGAGGACGAGGCCATGACCTGGTACCTCGCGTTGCCCTTCTCCTTCCTCGTCTTCCTGGCGACCTGCCTGCTCGTCGCGTGGGTCAACCGGTACCAGCGCCGCATGTGGGACATGCACCTGGAGGCGTACGCCGCCCGCGACGCCGTCACCCGGCTCGCCGTCACCGAGGAGCGGCTCCGCTTCTCCCGCGACCTGCACGACCTGCTCGGGCACAGCCTCTCGCTGATCGCGGTGAAGAGCGAGCTCGCGATGCGGATGGCCGAGACCGACCCGGCCCGCGCGGGCGCCGAGATGGCCGACGTCCGCACCGCCGCCCGGGAGGCGCTGCGGGAGGTGCGGGCCGCCGTCCGCGGCTACCGCGCCGTCGAGCTGGACGCCGAGCTGGCCGGGGTGCGCGCGGTGCTGGAGGCGGCCGGGGTCCGCTGCGAGGCCGACGAGCCCCCGGCGGGCCTGCCGTCCGAGGTCGGCGCCGTGCTCGCCTGGGTGATCCGCGAGGGCGCCACCAACGTGATCAAGCACAGCGAGGCCCGCCGCTGCGGCGTCGCCCTGACCGTCTATGGTCATGCCGTGGTCCTGGAGATGCGCAACGACGGCGTCCGCGCGCGCGGCGCCGAGTCCCCCGGGTCGGGCCTGACCGGGCTCGAGGAGCGGGTCGCCGTCCTCGGCGGCGAGTTCAGCGCCGGACGGCACGGCCGCGACGGCTTCCTGCTGCGGGCCGTCGTCCCGCTGCCCGCCGGGGACGAGGGCCCCGCGGCCGAGGCCGTCCCGGCGGGCGGGAGGGAGCGGTGATCCGGGTCCTGCTGGCCGACGACGAGCACCTCATCCGGGGCGCCGTCGCCGCGCTGCTCGGGCTCGATCCCGACCTCGAGATCGTCGCGGAGGTCGGCCGCGGCGACGAGGTCGCCGCGGCCGTCGCCGCGCACGACCCGGACGTCGCCGTCCTCGACATCGAGATGCCCGGCGCGGACGGCCTCACCGTCGCCGAGGAGCTGCGCTCGTCCGGCGCCCGCTGCGCGGTGTGCATCCTCACCAGCTTCGGCCGCCCCGGCTACCTGCGCCGCGCCATGTCCGCCGGGGTCCGCGGGTTCGTCCCGAAGGACGCCCCCACCGAGGAACTGGCCGCCGCGATCCGCAAGGTCCACGCCGGGGGCCGCTACCTGGACGCCGAACTCGCGGCCGCCGCCATGGAGGCGGGCGACAACCCGCTCACCGAGCGGGAACGCGACATCCTCCGCCACATCGCCGCGGGCGCCGACACGTCCGGCATCGCCGCCCGCCTGCACCTGTCGGAGGGCACCGTCCGCAACTACCTGTCGACCGCGATGAGCAAGCTCGGCGCCTCCACGCGCCTCGGCGCCGTCCAGGCCGCCCGGGAGATGGGCTGGATCTGACCGCGGTCCGCGTGCGCCGGGTCACGTTTCCGGACGGCTCGGGTCCGTGCTCCCCGCGTATGCGGGGACGGCCCCTTTAGGCTTGTGGCGTGACTGAGCCATTGGTCGGACGGATGCGGGAGTTCGGCGAGACGATCTTCGCCGAGATGTCGGCGCTGGCGACCCGGACGGGCGCGATCAACTTGGGCCAAGGCTTCCCGGACAGTTCAGGCCCGGCGGACATGCTCGACATCGCCGTAGAGGCGATCCGAAGCGGGGCGAATCAGTACCCGCCCGGGCCCGGGCTGCCGGAACTCCGCGAGGCGGTCGCGGCGCAGAAGCTCGACCGGTACGGGCTGGCCTACGACCCGGCCACCGAGGTGTTCGTCACCGTCGGGGCCACCGAGGGCATCGCGGCGTCCGTCCTCGCGCTCGCCGAACCGGGCGACGAGGTGATCGTCTTCGAGCCGTACTACGACTCGTACGCGGCCGTCGTCGCGCTCGCCGGGGCCGTCCGCAGGCCCGTCACGCTGCGCCCCGTCGAGGGCCGGTTCACCTTCGACCCCGACGAGCTGCGCGCCGCCGTCACCCCGCGCACCCGGCTGATCCTGGTGAACTCGCCGCACAACCCGGCCGGGACGGTCTTCACGCGGGACGAGCTGGAGGCGATCGCCGCCGTCTGCCGCGAGCACGACCTGGTCGCCGTCACCGACGAGGTGTACGAGTACCTGACGTTCGACGACGCCGAGCACGTCCCGCTCGCCTCCCTCGACGGGATGCGGGAGCGGACGGTGTCGGTGTCGTCGGTCGGCAAGTCGTTCTCCGTGACCGGCTGGAAGACCGGCTGGGTGACGGCGCCCGCGCCGTTCATCCGGGCCGTGCAGTCCGTGAAGCAGTTCCTCACGTTCGCGGTCAGCGCCCCCTACCAGCGGGCCGCCGCCTACGCGCTGGCCAACGAGACCGCGTGGGTCGAGGAGCTGCGCAAGTCGCTGCAGGGCAAGCGCGACCGGCTCGTCACCGGGCTGGAGGCGGCCGGCTTCGACGTCTACCGGCCGCAGGGGACGTACTTCGTGCAGGCCGACATCCGTCCGCTGGGCTTCACCGACGGCATGGAGCTGGCGCGGGCGCTCCCCGGGCGGGCGGGCGTCGTCGCGATCCCGACGCAGGTGTTCTACGACCACCCCGACGCGGGTGCGCACTTCGTCCGGTTCGCGTTCTGCAAGAAGGACGAGGTCATCGACGCGGCCGTCGAGCGGCTCGCCGGGCTCCGCTGAAAAGTCGGGACGCGCCTGTAAAGGAGGCGCCGCGGGCGGGATTACGTGACGACATGATCCCGACCCCAGACGGGAGTCCTCCGTGGATGATCCCGAGTCACGGTTCACGCGGCTCTACGACGAGCACCACCGGCGCGTGCCGGCGTACGCGCTGGCCCACGCGGAGCCGCACACGGCCGAGGACGTCGCGGGCGAGACGTTCCTGATCGCCTGGCGGCGGCTCGACCAGGTCCGCGACCCTGCCCTGCCCTGGCTGCTCGGCGTCGCCCGCAACCTGCTGCGCAAGCAGTACGACCGGGGCCGCCGCGGCCGCGCCGGAGGCGGAGCTCGCCGCCGGTTCGACGCGGACGCGCGCCGGTCCGCGGACGGCGGCCGACCCGGCGCTCGCCGTCCGGCTGATCGTCTACCGGGAGTCGGCGGAGCTGCTCGCGTACGACTCCGGGCTCCTCACGATGTCGTACGGGCGCACGGGCTGGGTCGACCGGATCGGCGCGCGTCCCTGACCGGGGCGCTCACGGAGAGTATCCGGTTCGGCACCCCCGGCGGTCGCCGGAGGTTATAGCCTTCCGACCGTGTCCGGACTGACGATTCCCCAGCCCCAGTTCCCCGACGACGACGGCGGCGCCGACCCCCGGCTCTGCGAGGCGCTCGCGGGGTACGCGGCGGGACGGGTCGGCCAGCACACCGTCCTGCGCCGGCTGCAGGGCGCCCGGCTGCTGGTGCCCGTCGTCGCGATCCTCACCGAGGAGGAGGACGTCGCGCCCGGGGAGCTGCGGCGGGAGAAGTCGAGCGACATGGCGCTGCCGCTGCTCACCGGTGAGGACGGGCGCCGCGGCGTGCTCGGGTTCACCTGCACGGAGACGATGAAGGCGTGGCGGGCCGACGCCCGCCCGGTGGCGGTGCCGGCCGGGCAGGCGTGCCGCGCGGTGCTGGACGAGAACGCCGACGCCCTCGTGATCGACGTGGCGGGGCCGGTCCCGTTCGCCGTCGACGGGCTGCGGCTGCACCTGCTCGCCGAGGGGCGCCCGATCCCGGCGCCGCACGAGGATCCGGACGTCCTCGCCGCGGTCGAGGCCGCGTTCGGCTCCGACGAGGCGGTCGCGGGGGTGCGGGTCACCGTGGGCACGGCCGCCGAGCTGGCCGTCCGGTTCGCGGTGAACCCGGGGCACGACGAGCGCCGCACCGTCCAGCGGGTGTCGGACCGGCTCGCGGAGGTGCTGCGCGGCCGGATCGTCGGCGGCGTCGAGCTGAGCGTCGTCCGCCGCGGATAACCGTTCGACGGCCGCCCCGGCGGGCCGCCATCCTGGTGCGATGCACGACGAGATCGACATCGACGCGTTCATCGGCGACGGCTACGTCAAGATCACCGAGGCGTTCCCGCGCGAACTCGCCGACGAGGGGCGCGCGATCCTCTGGCCCGACACCGGTTCCGATCCGGACGACCGGACGACCTGGAGGCGGCCGGTCGTCCGGCTCGGGGGCTACGCGCAGGAGCCGTTCCGGGCCGCCGCGAACACCCCGCGCCTGCACGCCGCGTACGACGCGCTCGCCGGGAAGGGCGGCTGGGAGCCGATCGGCGGCCTGGGCACGTTCCCGGTGCGGTTCCCGAGCTCGGACGAGCCCGGTGACGACGGCTGGCATATCGACGCGAGCTTCCCCGGCGACGATCCCGCCGACTTCTGGGACGCCCGCGTCAACGTCGCGTCCAAGGGGCGTGCGCTGCTCATGCTGTTCCTGTTCTCCGACGTCGGCGAGGACGACGCGCCCACCCGGATCCGCGTCGGCTCCCACCTGGACGTCCCGCCGATCCTCGAGCCCGCGGGCGAGGCCGGGCTGGCGGTCATGGACCTGGCGCGGCGCGCCGTGCCCGCCACCGAGCACCGTCCCGTCGCGCTCGCGACCGGACGGGCGGGCGACGTCTACCTGTGCCACCCGTTTCTGGTGCACGCCGCCCAGCCGCACCGGGGCACGGAGCCGAAGTTCATGGCGCAGCCGCCGCTGCTCCCCGCGGGCCCGCTCCGCGACGACTCGCCCGTCGCGGCCGCGATCCGCCGCGGCCTCGCGGCCTGACCCGGACGGGCGCCTCCGGGGCGCGGCCGCCGGGCCGCGCGCGTCCGATCGGGACCGCCGGCCGTCTCAGGTGGTGGACGCCGGTCTCGGGGAGGCGCCCGGCGCCCATAGGATTCAGGGCATGCTGCGCTGGTTGACCGCGGGGGAGTCCCATGGCCCGGCCCTCACCGCGATCGTGGAGGGCCTTCCGGCCGGTGTGCGCGTGACCTCGGCGGACATCGCCGAGGACCTGCGCCGCCGGCGGCTCGGGCACGGGCGGGGCGCCCGGATGAAGTTCGAGCAGGACGAGGTGCGGATCCTCGGCGGGGTCCGGCACGGGGTGACGCTCGGCGGCCCCGTCGCGATCGAGGTCGGCAACACCGAGTGGCCCAAGTGGGAGACGGTGATGGCCGCCGACCCGGTCGACCCCGATGTCCTGGCGGCGCAGGCGCGCAACGCGCCGCTGTCGCAGCCGCGGCCCGGCCACGCCGACCTCGTCGGCATGCAGAAGTACGGGTTCGACGACGCCCGGCCCGTCCTGGAGCGGGCGAGCGCGCGGGAGACCGCGGCGCGGGTCGCGCTCGGCACGGTCGCGAAGGCGTTCCTCAAGCAGGCGCTCGGCGTGGACGTCCTCAGCCACGTGATCGCGCTCGGCGAGGTGTCGGCGCCGGACGGCGTCCTGCCGGAGCCCGGCGACCTGGCGGCGGTCGACGAGAGCCCGGTGCGGTGCTTCGACGCGGCCGCGTCGGCGGCGATGGTCGCGCACATCGACGAGGTGAAGAAGGCGGGCGACACGCTCGGCGGCGTCGTCGAGGTGCTGGCCTACGGGCTGCCGCCCGGCCTGGGCAGCCACGTGCACTGGGACCGGCGGCTCGACTCGCGGCTCGCCGGGATCCTCATGGGCATCCAGGCGATCAAGGGCGTGGAGGTCGGCGACGGGTTCACCACCGCGCGGCGGCGCGGGTCGGCCGCGCACGACGAGATCGAGGGCTCCGACGCGGGGATCCGGCGCCGGACGAACCGCGCGGGCGGCGTCGAGGGCGGCATGACGACGGGCGAGCCGCTGCGCGTCCGGGCCGCGATGAAGCCGATCTCGACGGTGCCGCGCCGCCTCGACACCATCGACGTGAAGACCGGCGGGCCCGCCAAGGCGATCAACCAGCGCAGCGACGTGACCGCGGTGCCCGCCGCCGGGGTGGTCGCCGAGGCGATGGTGGCGCTGGTGCTGGCGGACGCGGCGCTGGAGAAGCTCGGCGGCGACTCCGCCGAGGAGACCGCCCGCAACCTGCGCGGATACCTGTCCTCCCTGACCATCAAGTGAACGGGACCTCCTCCATGACGCGACCCAGGGCCGTCCTGATCGGGGCGCCGGGCTCGGGCAAGACGACGATCGGCGCGGCGCTCGCCGAGCGGCTCGGGGTGTCGCTGCGCGACACCGACGCGGACGCCGAGGCGGCGGCCGGCAAGCCGATCGGCGAGATCTTCATCGACGACGGCGAGGAGCGGTTCCGCGAACTGGAACGCGCTGCCGTCGCGTCGGCCCTCGCCGAGCACGACGGCGTCCTGGCGCTCGGCGGCGGCGCCGTGCTGGCGGCGGAGACGCAGGCGCTCCTCGCCGGGCACACGGTCGTCTACCTGCGGGTCGGTCTCGCGGAGGCGGTGAAGCGGGTCGGGCTGGCGTCGGCGCGGCCGCTGCTGGTGCTGAACCCGCGCAGCCAGATGCGCAAGCTCCTGGAGGAGCGGCTCCCGGTGTACGAGCGGCTGGGGAGCGTGCACGTCGACACCGACGGGCGCGAGCCCGCCGAGATCGTCGAGGAGATCGTCGAGGCGCTGGGGGCGGACGCGTGATGGAACCGGCGCGGGTGCGCGTGGAGGGCGCCGACCCCTACGACGTCGTGATCGGGACGGGCGTGCCGGCGGAGCTGCCGGGCCTGCTCGGCGACCGCGTCCGGACGGTCGCGGTCGTGCACGCCGAGGGCCTGCCGGAGATCGCGCGGCCGGTGTGCGAGGCGCTGGAGAAGGCCGGGTACGCGGTGCACGCGCTGCCCGTCCCGGACGGCGAGGCGGCCAAGGAGGTCGGGGTGCTCGCCGGGCTGTGGTCGGCGTTCGCGCGGCTCGGCATGACCCGGACGGACGTGGTCGTGGGCGTCGGCGGCGGCGCGACCACCGACCTCGCCGGGTTCGCCGCCGCGTCGTGGCTGCGCGGCGTCCGCTGCGTGCTGGTGCCGACGACGCTGCTCGGCATGGTGGACGCGGCGGTCGGCGGCAAGACCGGCATCAACATTCCCGAGGGCAAGAACCTCGTGGGCGCGTTCCACCCGCCCGCCGGGGTGCTGTGCGACCTCGCCGTGCTGGTGACGATGCCGCACGAGGACTACATCAGCGGGCTCGCCGAGATCGTCAAGGCCGGGTTCATCGCCGACCCGGTCATCCTCGACCTGGTGGAGGCCGACCCGGAGGGCGCCGCGCGCCCGGACGGCCCGCACACCCGCGAGCTCGTCGAACGGGCCGTCCGGGTGAAGGCCGAGGTCGTCGGGGCGGACCTGAAGGAGGGCGGCCTCCGGGAGATCCTCAACTACGGCCACACGCTCGCGCACGCGATCGAGAAGGCCGAGGACTACCGCTTCCGGCACGGCCACGCCGTCGCGATCGGCATGGTGTACGCGGCGGAGCTGGCGCGCCTCGCCGGGCGGCTGGACGCCGCGGACGTCGCGCGGCACCGGTCCGTCCTGACGTCGGTGGGGCTGCCGGTGGCGTACGCGGCGGACGCGTGGCCGGGGCTGCGCGCCACGATGACGATCGACAAGAAGTCGCGGGGCGCCGTGCTGCGGTTCGTGGTGCTGGACGGCGTCGCGAAGCCGGGCCGGCTGGAGGGCCCGGACGAGGAGCTGCTCGCCGCCGCCTACCGGGAGGTCGCCCGATGAGCCGGGTGCTGGTGCTGAACGGCCCGAACCTCGGACGGCTCGGGACGCGCGAGCCCGACGTGTACGGCGCGACCACGTTCGAGGGCCTGGCGGCGCTGTGCCGCGACGCCGGGCGGCGGCTGGACCTCGAGGTCGACGTCCGGCAGACCGACGACGAGGCCGAGCTGATCCGCTGGGTGCACGAGGCCGCCGACGAGCGGCTGCCGGTCGTGCTGAACCCGGCGGCGTTCACCCACTACTCGTACGCGCTGCGCGACGCCCTCGCGCAGCGGACCGCGCCGCTCGTCGAGGTGCACATCTCCAACCCGGCGGCGCGGGAGGAGTTCCGGCACACCTCGGTCGTGGCGGGCGTCGCGACCGGCACGATCGCCGGGTTCGGGACGTTCTCGTACGTCCTGGCCCTGCAGGCGGTCGTCGAACTGCTCGCCGAGGAGGCGGGAAAGCGGGGCTGAGCCGTTCCGGTGCTCAGGCCCCTTCGACGGCCGCGCGGGTCATGGCCTTGAGCTCGGCGACGACGTCGTCGAGCGGACGGACGTCGCGGTGGGCGCGGCACAGCACGGTCGCGCCCTCGACGGCGGCGACGATCAGCCGCGCGAGGCTCGCCGCCCGGTCGTCCGGGACGCCCGCGTTGCCGAGCCCGGTGGCGAGGGTGTCCTCCCAGCGGCCGAACGCGGCGGCGGCCGCGGCGGCGAGCTGCGGCGCGTCGTCGTGGCACTCCACGGTGACGGCCACGATCGGGCAGCCGGCCCGGAAGCCGCTGCGGATCAGCACCTGGCGCCACCAGCCGACGAAGGCGTCCACGGCGGACGCCGCGTCGCCGCCCTCGGTGGCCGCGACGATCCCGGCGTTGAGGAACTCCCCGGCGTAGCGGACGGCCTCCTCGGCGAGCTGCGCCTTGCCCTCGGGGAAGTGGTGGTAGATCGATCCGCGCGGCGCGCCGCTGTGCGCGATGACGTCGCGGAATCCCGTGCCGCTGTAGCCGCGCTCGCGGAACAGGTAGGCGGCGCTGCGGACCATGCGCTCCCGGCTGTCGGACCCCATGCCAACGATTATGACATTCATCATAAGCAACGCGCGTTGACCATGACGATCGTCATAGGAAACGCTCGCTATGTCGAACGTCATACTTGCCCGTAGGATGGGCCGGAGTTGTTACCGACGGGTAGCCCACATGCGGGCAGGGGAGACAAGGAGACCTCGTGATCGACCTCCAGCGTGACGGCGACGTGTTCGTCCTGCGCCTCGACGCGGGCGAGAACCGGTTCGGCCCCGACTTCCTCGACGCGGTCGAGGGGGCGCTCGACACCGTCGCCAAGGAGGACGGGCCGCGCGCGCTGGTCACCGTCGGGACCGGCAAGTTCTTCTCCAACGGCCTCGACCTGGAGTGGCTGGGCGCGCACAGCGACCGGTTCGAGGAGTACCTCGGCCGCGTGAACGGCCTGTACGCGCGGCTGCTCGAGCTGCCCGCGCCGACGGTCGCGGCGGTCAACGGGCACGCGTTCGCCGGCGGCGGGATGCTCGCCCTCGCGCACGACTTCGCCGTCATGCGCACCGACCGCGGCTACTTCTGCCTGCCCGAGGTCGACCTCGGGATGAGCTTCACCCCGGGGATGAACGCGCTGATCACGGCCCGGCTGTCGGCCGCGGTCGCGCACGAGGCCATGATCACCGGCCGCCGGTACACCGCCGAGCAGGCGATCGCCGCGGGGATCGTCCAGCGGGCGGTGCCCGAGGACGAGGTGCTGCCCGCGGCCGTCGAGCTGGCCGCGTCCCTCGCGGGCAAGGACGGGAAGGTCGTCGGGCGGATCCGGCGCGACATGTACCGCGGCACGCTCGCGGCGCTGCGCGGTCCCGCGCTCGGCTGACCCCGCCGCTGGGCGCGGGGCGCCCGGCGGGCTAGGTTGTGTTCGACTGGAATCGGATTCGGTAAATCGGGAAGGGGTGCCGATGCGCATCGGGATGGCCCTCAACTACGCGGGCGGTTTCAAAGAGACCGTCGAGGAGCTCGCCGACTACGAGAAGGCCGGGCTCGACATCGTCTACATCGCCGAGGCCTACAGCTTCGACGCGGTCAGCCAGATGGGATTCATCGCCGCGAAGACCGAGCGGCTGGAGATCGCGTCCGGCATCCTCAACATCTACTCGCGCACGCCCACCGCGCTCGCGCAGACCGCGGCCGGCCTGGACTACGTCTCCGACGGCCGGTTCACGCTCGGCATCGGCGCCTCCGGCCCGCAGGTCATCGAGGGCTTCCACGGCGTCCCTTACACCGCCCCGCTCGGCCGCACCCGCGAGATCATCGAGATCTGCCGCAAGGTGTGGCGCCGCGAGCGGCTCCAGCACCAGGGCAAGCACTACACGCTGCCGCTGCCGGAGGGGCAGGGCACCGGCCTCGGCAAGCCGCTCAAGCTGATCAACCACCCGGTGCGCGAGAGCATCCCGATCATGGTGGCCGCGATCGGCCCGAAGAACGTCGAGCTGACCGCCGAGATCGCCAACGGCTGGGAGCCGATCTTCTACATGCCGGAGAAGGCCGCCGACGTGTGGGGCCCGTCCCTCGCCGCGGGCAAGGCCAAGCGGGACGCCTCGCTCGGCGAGCTCGACGTCGTCGCGCAGGCCACGCTCGCGATCGGCGACGACGTCCAGGGCTACCTGGAGTTCGGCCGCCCGATGGCCGCGCTGTACATCGGCGGCATGGGCGCCAAGGGCAAGAACTTCTACAACGACCTCGCCCGCCGCTACGGCTTCGAGAAGGAGGCCGAGGAGATCCAGGACCTCTACCTGGACGGCAAGAAGGACGAGGCCGCCGCGAAGGTCCCGCAGGAACTGCTCGAGAAGATGTCGCTGATCGGCACCGAGGGGCACGTCCGCGAGCGGCTCGCCGCGATGAAGGAGTCCGGCGTGACCACCCTCAACGTGGCCCCGGTCGCCGGCGACCACAAGGGCCGCCTCGCGCTGATCGAGAAGGTGCGGGAGATGGCCGCCGACGTCTGACCCGGAGCCTGACCGCCCGCGGGGGCCGGACGCGCGCGCGTCCGGCCCCCGCGCGGTCACGGCGCCGCGGTCAGAGCGCCGCGGTCAGAGCGCCGCGTCGACCTCCCGCGCCGCCCGCTCGCCCGACCGGACGGCGCCGTCCATGTAGCCCGTCCAGTAGTCGGACGTCTCGGTGCCCGCCCAGTGGACGGGCCCGCACGGTTCGCGCAGCGCGGGGCCGAAGCCGGTCAGGACGCCCGGCGGGGCCAGCCCCACGGGACCGCCGCCGCTCCACGTCTCGTTGTCCCACCGCATCATCGCCGTCCGCACCGGGCGTTTGGCCCGGTCGCCGAACAGCTTCCCGAACGACTCCAGCCCGGCCGCCCGCACCTCCTCCTCGGACGCGGAGTCCAGGCGCCGGACGTTGTCGTGGTTGATGAACCCCATGAGGATGCCGCGCGACCCGTCCGGCGGGCTGTTGTCGAACGTCACGTCGATCGCGCCGCTGTCGGCGAGCGCCTGCCCGGTGAGGTTCTCCTCCCGCCAGAACGGCGTCTCGTACACCCCGACGAACTTCGCGACCGAGCCCATCGGGTAGCGCTGCATGAGCTGGGCCCGGCTCGCCGGCAGCCCCGGCGAGAAGTCGATCTTCCCGGCGATCGCCGGGGACATCGCGACGACCGCCCGCTTCGCCGACACCGTGACGCCGTCCGCCGTCACGGTCACGCCCCCGCCGCCGGTCTCGATCGACCGCACCGGCGCGTTGTAGCGGACGGCGTCGCCGAGCCGGGCGGCCAGCCGGATCGGCACCAGCTCCGGCCCGCCCGCGAACCGCAGCTCCTGCGCCCCGTCCCTGGTGTTGATCAGCCGGTCGATCGACCCGGGGCTGTCCGCGTTCCCGGCGGCGGCCGCGTAGTGCAGCACGTACAGCAGCGACACGTCCCGCGACCGCGCCGAGAGCGTCGAGCTGACGAAGACGTCCATGAGGAAGCGCGCGCCGGCGCTGAGGGAGTTGGACCGCGACCAGGTGTGGAACGTCTGCGCGTCCCACTCGTCGGCCTTGGCCGCCTTCCACGGCTCGCCCACCGGGACGTCCTCGATCATCCCGCCGAGCCGCAGCAGCGCCAGCTCCAGGTCGATGACGCCCCAGTCGGGCGGGACGGCGCCCAGCAGCCCGTCCGTCGCGTACAGCGACCGCCGCCCGTTGCGGTAGTAGACGTTGTCGCCCTCGTTGTAGGTCGGGAACGTCGCGACGCCCATCTCCCGCGCGAGGGCGGCGATGCGGTCCTGGGTGGGGCCGATGAACTCCGCGCCGCCCTCGGCGGTGGTGCCGTCGCCCAGCGGCAGCCCGTACACCCGGCCGCCGGGCCGGTCCCGGGCCTCGAGGACGACGACGGACCGGCCCGCCGCGATCAGGTCGCGGGCGGCGGTCAGGCCCGCGAGGCCCGCGCCGACGACCACGACGTCGGCGGACAGCCGCGCGGCGGACGGGGCGGCGGACGGGGCGGTGCGTGCGGCCGCGGACGGCGCGGCGGCCGAGGCGGCGACGGCGCCGGCGGCGGTGAGCGCGCCGGTGCCGAGCAGACGGCGGCGACTGACTCCTGTCACGGAATCCCTCCTGGGGGAAGACCAGAGCGGGGGACGGAAGATCACGCGGCGGCTCACGCTAGCGGCGGCGGACGGCGAAGTCGAGGCTTCTTCATGTTTCGCGATGCTCTAGAGTCCTCCCCATGGGGGAGACGCACACCGGACGTCGCCGCCGCCTGGCCGAGTACGCCGCCGCGCACGACGCGGACGCCGTCCTGGTCACCCGGCTCGTCAACGTCCGCTACCTGACCGGGCTCGCCAGCTCCAACGCCGCGCTGCTCGTCCCCGCGGGCGCGCCCGCCGTGCTGGCCACCGACGCCCGGTACGCCGGGACGGCAGAGCGGATCGCCCCCGAACTGCCGCTGGTCCGCGACCGGAAGACGGCCGCCGCGCTCGTCGCCCGCGCCGCCGCCGACGGCCACGCCCGGCTCGGCTTCGAACCCCACGCGCTCACCGTCGAGCAGCACACCGCGCTCGACGCGCAGGCCCGCGCGGCCGGCATCGCGCTCGTCCCGCTCGCCGGCCGCCCCGTCGAGGATCTGCGGCGCGTCAAGGACGAGGGCGAGATCGACCTCCTGCGGGAGGCGTGCGCGATCACCTGCCGCGCCTTCGACGCCGTGCTCCCCTCGATCGCGCCCGGACGCACCGAACGCGAGATCGCGATCGCGCTCGAGCGCGCCATGGTCGACCTCGGCGCCGAGGGCCCCGCGTTCGCCTCGATCGTCGCGTCCGGCCCGAACGGCGCCGTCCCGCACCACCGCCCCGGCCCCCGCGAACTCGAACGCGGCGACCTCCTCACCATGGACTTCGGCGCCCTCTACGGCGGCTACCACGCCGACATGACCCGCACCGTCGCGATCGGCGAGCCCGCCGGGTGGCAGCGCGACCTGTACGGCCTCGTGCACCGCGCCCAGCGGGCCGGAATCGACGCCGCCCGCCCCGGCGCCGAGACCAAGGCCGTGGACGCCGCGGCCCGCGACGTCGTCAAGGCGGCCGGGCACGGCGACGACTTCACCCACGGGCTCGGGCACGGCGTGGGCCTGGAGATCCACGAGGCACCGCTCATGGGGTACGACGAGACCGGTAAACTGACCGACCGAGTTCCGATCACCGCAGAGCCGGGGGTCTACCTCGCGGGCCGCGGCGGGGTCCGCATCGAGGACACGTTCGTGGTACGCGCGGACGGCCCGGAGCTCCTCACCACGACGACCAAGGACCTGCTCGTCCTCTAGACGAGCGCGAGCGCGGGTCCGCGACCGGGAGAACAACGCAGTGGCGACGACGAACGACCTGAAGAACGGCATGACGCTGAACCTCGACGGCCAGCTGTGGACCGTCCTGGAATTCCAGCACGTCAAGCCCGGCAAGGGCGGCGCGTTCGTCCGCACCAAGCTCAAGAACGTCCTGTCGGGCAAGGTGGTCGACAAGACCTTCAACGCGGGCACCAAGGTCGAGGTGGCCAGCGTCGACAAGCGGGAGATGCAGTACCTCTACCGCGAGGGCGACGACTTCGTGTTCATGGACACCGAGACCTACGAGCAGCCGCAGATCCCGGGCACCGTCGTGGGCGACGCCGCGAACTACCTGCTCCCCGAGCAGAACGCGGTCATCGCCTTCAACAACGACAACCCGCTGTACGTCGAGCTGCCCGCCGCCGTCGTACTGGAGATCACCGAGACCGAGCCGGGCCTGCAGGGCGACCGCTCCACCGGCGGCAGCAAGCCCGCCACGCTGGAGACCGGCGCCCAGATCCAGGTCCCGCTGTTCATCACCACCGGCGAGAAGGTCAAGGTGGACACCCGCTCCGGCGACTACCTCGGCCGCGCCTGACGTCCGCCTGCGAGCGGAGCGAGAGCGAGACACATGAGCGCGCGCACCAAGGCGCGGAAGCTGGCGCTGGACATCCTGTTCGCGGCCGAACTCCGCGAGGAGGAGCCGACGGCGGTGCTGGCCGCCCGCGGCCGTCCCAACCAGGACGAGCTGGCGGAGTACCCGCACGCCGTGCGGCTGATCGAGGGCGTCCAGGAGCGGCGGGAGCGGATCGACGAGCTGCTGGCGACCTACGCCACCGGCTGGACCCTGGAGCGGATGCCCGTCGTCGACCGCAACATCCTGCGGATGGGCGTGTACGAACTGCTGTGGGTCGACGACGTCCCGGACGGCGTCGCGGTCAGCGAGGCGGTCGGGCTGGCCACCGAGCTGTCCACCGACGAGTCCCCGCGGTTCGTCAACGGCCTGCTGTCGCGCCTGCAGCAGCTGAAGCCGTCGCTGGCGCTCTAGCCCGGGAGTTCGCGGACGGCCGCCGTCCGGACGGCTAGGGTGGGGTGCGATGAGCGACGTTAGGGGAGTGGCCGTGGCCGGCCGGCAACTGAAGCGGACACGGGGCGGCGGCCGCGTGCGCAACGCCGTCCTGTGGGAGGCGCTGCGCTCGGTCCTGGAGCGGATCACCCCGGAGGCCGGGGCGAGCGACATCGTGGACGTGGGCGGCGGGACCGGCGGCTTCGCGGTGCCGCTCGCCGAACTCGGGCACCGCGTCACCGTCGTGGACGCCAACCCCGACGCGCTCGCCGCGCTGGAGCGCCGCGCCGCCGAGTCCGGGGTGCGGGTCCGCGCCGTCCAGGGCGACGCCGTCGACCTGCCCGACCTGCTCGGGGCCGACGCCGCCGACCTCGTCCTGTGCCACAGCGTGCTCGAGTACGTCGACGACCCGGCGGCGGCGACGGCGGCGCTCACCGCGACCGTCCGGCCCGGCGGGTCGGTCAGCCTGCTGGCGGCCGGGCAGCTCGCCGCGGCGCTGTCCCGCGCGGTCGGCGGGCACTTCGACGACGCCCGGCGGGTGCTGGCGGACGCGTCCGGGCGGTGGGGCGACGGCGACCGGACGCCCCGCCGGTTCACCCGCGAGACGCTCACGGCGCTCGCGGAGGGCGCCGGCCTGCGGGTCGCCGAGCTGCACGGCGTGCGGATCTTCGCCGACCTGGTGCCGGGCGGGATCTCCGACGGCGACAGCGACTCCGCGGAGGCGCTGCTCGCGCTGGAGTCCGCCGCCGCCGTCCACCCCGTCCTGCGCGACCTGGCCGCCCAGCTGCACCTCGTCGCCGACAAGCCGGCGGCCTGAGCGCCGGTGCGGACCCCTCTCGCGAAGTCGTCCCGTGAGCCGTAAGCAGCAGCTCCACCGGCCCGGCCCGCAGCCCGGGCCGCCCGCCGACGACACCGGCTGCGCGATCCTGCACGTCGACATGGACGCGTTCTTCGTGAGCGTCGAGCTGCTGGAACGCCCCGAGCTGCGCGGCCGTCCGGTGATCGTGGGCGGCGCGGGCGCGCGCGGGGTCGTGTCGGCGGCGTCCTACGAGGCGCGCGAGTACGGGGTGCACTCGGCGATGCCGATGACGCGCGCGCGGCGGCTGTGCCCGCACGCGGTCGTCCTGCCGGTGAGCCACGGCAAGTACTCCCGGGTGTCGGCGTCGGTGTTCGAGCTGTTCCGGTCGATCACGCCGCTGGTGGAGCCGCTGTCGCTGGACGAGGCGTTCCTGGACGTCTCCGGGGCGGTGCGGCGGCTCGGGCGGCCCGCAGAGATCGCCCGGAGCATCCGCGAGCAGGTCAGCGCCCAGCAGGGCATCACGTGCTCGGTGGGCGTGGCCGGTACCAAGTTCGTCGCCAAGCTCGCCTCCACCCGCTGCAAGCCGGACGGGCTGCTCGTCGTGCCCGCCGACGGCGTCGTCGAGTTCCTGCACCCGCTGCCCGTCGCGTCCCTGTGGGGCGTGGGGGAGCGGACCGAGCAGGCGCTCGCCCGCCTCGGGCTGCGGACGGTCGGGCAGCTCGCGCAGGTCCCCGTCGCGACCCTCCAGCGGGAGCTGGGCAACGCGCTGGGCGCCCACCTGCACGAGCTGTCATGGGGCCGCGACCCCCGCGACGTCGTCGCGCACACCCCCGACAAGAGCATCGGCGCCGAGGAGACGTTCGAGACCGACGTGGACGATCCCGAGGTGATCCGCCGGGAGCTGCTGCGGCTCGCCGAGCGGGTCGGCGAGCGGCTGCGCGCGGGCGGGCACGCGGCACGCACCGTGAGCGTCAAACTGCGGATGGCGAACTTCAAGACGATCACCCGCTCCCGCACCCTCGCCGAGCCCACCGATCTCGCTCGTGTGATCTACATCACAGCGTGCGAGCTGTATGAGGGGGCCGGGCTGGAACGGGTACGACTCCGTCTGGTCGGGGTGCGGGCGGAGAACCTGCTCCCCGCCGGCGAGGCCCCCCGTCAGCTCGCCCTCGACGAACCGGAGAGCGGATGGCGTGAGGCCGAGCGAGCCATGGACCAGGTCGCACACCGGTTCGGCCGTGGCGCGGTCCGCCCCGCCGCGCTCGTCCGGCGTGCGGAGGACGGTGACGGACGTGACGGTGGTGACGGGAGACGATGAAAGAACACGGTGAAGTGTCCGAACAGCCCCGTACGGCGGGCCGTTCGCTTTCGTCCGCCCGCCAGTGCTCGTATTCTGGGCATATCACCGTTGACATTCCCGTCCTGCACCGGAAACCCCGTCGCGGGGCTGTCGTTGGGAGGCGCCGTGCCGCTGTCTGAGCACGAGCAGCGCATGCTCGAACAGATCGAGCAGCAGCTGTACGCCGAGGATCCGAAATTCGCGCACGCGGTCCGCTCGACCAACCCGCAGGTCCATTACAAGCGGCGGGTCGTCAAGTCCGCCGTGGGTTTCGTCGTGGGCGTCGGCGTGCTGATGGCCGGACTCGTGATCAACGCGGGGGCGGCCACCATCGCGATCAGCGTGGCCGGCTTCCTGCTCATGCTGGCCTCCTCCCTGTGGGCCCTCACGAGCTGGAAACGGATGGCCGGCATCGGCGACGAGCCCGCGCGGCCGAGCCGCCGGGGACGTCAGGGACGGCAGGGCGGCCGCCAGGACCGCCAGAGCCGCCCCAAGGGCACCTTCATGGAACGCATGGAGGAGCGCTGGCGCCGCCGCACCGAGGGCGACCTCTGACCCCGGCGCGGACCCGGCTCCGGGCTCCGCGCCGCAGCACTCCCGCAACCCGGGCGGCCCCGCCGCCCGGGTTCCGCGTTCCGTCAGTTGCGTGGTGCCGTCATCCGCGCCGGACCCGGTCGCCCAGCGCCCGCAGCCGCGCGACCGGCCCGTCCGGCCGGGCCGCCAGCGCCGCCGCCCGGTCCCCGGCCGACCGCAGCGTCCCGCGCGCCTCCGCCAGCGTGGACGGCGGCAGCAGCCGCGCCCGCAGCCGCGCGCGCCGCCCGGCCGCCGCCGCGACCGCCTCCCGCACCGTCCGGACGTCCGCCCGCAGCCGCTCGGGCGGCTCCGCCGAGCGCCGCCGCGAGTACCGCGCCAGCTCCTCGGCGCGGGCGATCCGGCGCAGCGCCTGCGCGCCCGCCGCGTCCAGCTCCAGCACCTCCCCGAGCCGCCGCGCCGCCGCGCGCGGCGAGTCCCCGGCGCGCCACTCCAGCCCGTGGTCCAGCGCGTCCGCCCGCAGCTCCCGCCACGCCGCGTGCGCCGCGTCCGCCGGGTCCTGCGCCCGGGAGCCCGCGCCCGCCGCGCCCGGCCCCGCGGGCGGCGCGCCGGGCGCGTCGTCCGCGCCGGTCCCGTCGCCCGGGCCCGTCCCGGCGCCGGCGAGCGCCGCCCACCGGCGCCGCCGCGCGATCACCCGCGCCACCGCCGGGACCGCCAGCGCCACCAGGACGAGCAGCCCGCCCGCGGCCCACGGCAGCGCCCGGAAGCCGTCCTCCGCCTCCTGCGGCCGCGCCGCCGCGTCCTGCGGGCGCGCCGTCGCCGCGCCGGTCGGCGAGTCCTGCGCCGCCGCCGAACCCTCGTCCGCCGACGACCCCGAGTCGCTCGAGGAGGACGACCCCGAGTCCGTCCCCGTCCCGGTGGACGTCACGGGCGTGCTGTAGGACGGCGCGGTCGCCGTGCCCTGCCCCTGGAGGCCCGACGGGGTCGGCTCGAACCGCACCCAGCCCGAACCCGGGAAGTACAGCTCCGGCCACGCGTGCGCGTCCCGCGACCGCACCGTCCACTCGTCCGGGCCGCTCTGCACCCCGGCCGTGTACCCGAGCGCCACCCGCGCGGGGATCCCCAGGATCCGCGCCATCAGCGCCATCGAGGCGGCGAACTGCTCGCAGTACCCCCGCTTGCTGTGCAGCAGGAAGTCCACCAGGTCGCTGCCGCGCTTGGGCGCCGGCGCCGACAGGTCGTAGACGAACCCGCCCGTGTCGGTGAACCACCGCTGCAGCTGGACGGCCTGGTCGTGCGCGCTCGACGAGCCGGAGGCGACCCGGCGCGTCAGCGACCTGACCTCCGGGGGGATGTTCCGCGGGAGGGCGGTGTAGCGGCGGACGACCTCCGCCGGATAGCCCCCGGCGTTCTCCAGGTCGTCGCCGCTCGGCTGCGGGACCTCGCTCTGCACGGTGTAGGACCGGCCCCCGGCCGAGTCGCGCAGCGAGTACACCATCAGCGACTCCGGGTCCACCCGCCAGTCGCCGTCGATCGAGACCCGCGACGGCGCGTACGGCAGCGGCAGGAACGTCATGTCCTCCACCTCGGCGCGGACCGACACCTCCGTCGTCACGTCGCGGGACCGGCCGGACGACAGCCCCGGCGGGTCCGGCAGCCGGTCGCCCTCGCGGAGCCGGTCGTCCGGCCTGCTGCGCAGCTTGCTGTAGGTCCACCGGCCGCCGTCGAACCGGTCCAGCGCGTACAGGCGCAGGTAACCGGGGCCGATCGGGTCCCGGGTGCGGTAGGTCAGCACCACCGAGTCGTCCAGTTCGGTCAGCTCCCGCTTCAGGCTGACCAGCGGATCCGGGGTCGTCACCGTCCGGGTGTCGCCGCCCGACCCGCCGCGCAGGTCCAGGATCCCGCGCTGCTGCAGGCCCGGCACCGCCGTCGGGAGCACCACCGCGACGGCCACCGCGCCGAGCGCGATCCGGCGCCCGCCCGACGTCGCCGTCCCCGCGAGCGCGCCGGGCAGCGCGGCCTCCCCGCCGCCCGCGTCGCCCCCGCCGGCGTCCGCCGTCTCGCGCGGCGCCGTCCAGCGCCGCCGCGCCACCAGCGGCCCCCAGCCGCCGACCTGCTCCCGCGAGTCGGCCATCAGCAGGGCGAGGAAGCCCAGCGCCCCCACCGCGAACGGCACCCAGCCGACGCCCTCGTCCCGCACCGCCGCCGGGACGCTGTACATCGCCAGCAGCGGCAGCCCGGCGGGCGCCGCCCGGCGCAGGCCCACCGCCAGGAAGTCCACCAGCACCGCGACCACCCCGACGCCCGCGGCCGTCAGCAGCTCGATCCCGGGCAGCACCGGCACCGGCGCGGCGTACCGGTTGGCCGACTCCCAGCCCGTGCCGATCAGGTCCGCCAGGTGGGCCAGCGACGCCGACGTGGGAACGACCCCGAGCAGCGACTCCGGCGCGGCGTAGAACAGGTTCAGGCCCAGCAGCAGCCCCAGCAGCCCCGCGAACGGCTGCAGCGGCGCGGGCAGCCGCAGCCGCCGCGCGACCAGCCCGCCCGCGGCCACCGCGAGCACCGCGCCGAGCGCCGCCGCGAACCAGCCCGCCGTCTCGAACAACGGGGCCAGCCCCACCGCGCCGGCGAGCGTCGCCAGCGCGGCCGTCATCGTCATCCGCAGCCTCATGACCCGCCCTCGTAGCAGTCAGCTCGCATCGATCCGCCCGCCCCCGCCCGTCCTCAGCCCGCCCGGGCCGGGTCCTCGCCGGCCCGCGCCCACACGTCGGCCAGCTCGGCCGCCGTCCGGACCGTCACCACCCGCCACCCGCCGGCGCGCAGCAGGTCCTCCGCCCGTCGCGGCGCCGCGCCCGCGCCGTTCCCCGCGCCGTTCCCCGCGGCGTGACTCGCGGCGTTCCCCGCGTCCATGCCCATGCCCGCGCCCCCGCCGGCGTCCGTGCGCGGGTCGCCCACCAGTACCGCCACGCGGGTCGCGCCCCGCCAGCGGGACGCCACGGTGCCCGCGTCCTCCGCCGACAGCGCCCCGAACACCGCGATCACCAGGCCGCCGCGCTCGCCGCCGCCCGCGCCCGCCGCGCCCGGCGCGAGCGACTCGGCGGGCAGCGCGTCGCCCGGGGACCTGCGCACCACCGCCAGCGCGTCCAGCAGCAGCCCCTCGAAGGCCCCGTCCGCGGACGCCGCCGCGGGCAGCTCCTCGCCGACGTCCGTCACGTACCGCAGCCGCATCCCCGTCCGCACCAGATGGACGCCGATCGACGCCGTCACCGACACCGCCCGCTCGAACGTGCCGCCCGGGCCGTCGCCCCAGTGGGCGCGGCGGCGGGTGTCGAGGAACAGCGTCCCGCTGCTCTGCCAGTGCTGCTCCTCGCGCCGCACCATCAGCTCGCCGCGCCGCGCCGTGGACCGCCAGTGCACCCGGCGCAGGTCGTCGCCGTGCCGGTAGTCGCGCGGCGCCACGTCGTCCTCGCCCGCCGCCGCGACCGCCCGGGCGAGGCTGTCGCCGCCGCCCGTCCAGGCCCCCGACAGCCGGCCCGGCCGCAGCGGCACGACCTCCGGCGTCACGGTGAGGGAGTCGGCCGCGCTGAAGGAGCGGACCAGCTCCACCATCCCGAACGGGTCGGTGAGCCGGACCGTCAGCGGACCCACCCGGTACCGGCCCCGCACGTCCGCCCGGACCCGGTACCGCAGCTCACGCGACCCCTGCGGCTCGATCCGGTCGATGAGGAACCGCGCCCGGCCGCCCAGCGCGTACGGAATCCGGTCCTCGACCATCAGCAGCCCGCTCGGCAGCCGCGACACGTTCTCCAGCCGCAGGTCGATCCGCGACTCGCGGCCCACCGGCAGCCGCGCCGGCGCCAGCCGCCGCGCGCACGCCAGCCGGTAGCGGGTGCGCGCCACCGCGAACGTGCACAGCAGCGGCAGCACCAGGACGAGCACCCCGGCGCGCAGCAGGTCGCGCTCGCCGAGCACGAACGCGCACGCGATCGCGGTCGCGCCGGCGGCGACGAACGACCGCCCGCGCGTGGTCAGGCCGGCCAGCGCTCTGCGCACCGGTCACCTCCGGGGGGCGGGCACCGGCAGCCGGCGCACCAGGTCGGCGACGACGTGCTCGGGCCGCCGCCCGTCCACCTGCGCCTCCGTGGTCGTCAGCATCCGGTGCGCCAGCACGGGGACGGCCAGTTCCTGGACGTCGTCGGGGATCACGTAGTCGCGGTCGTCCAGCGCCGCGTACGCCCGCGCCGCCTTCACCAGCTGCAGGGTGGCGCGCGGGGACGCGCCGAGCCGCAGCTCCGGGTGCGTCCGGGTCGCGGCGATGAGGTCGATGACGTACTGCCGCACGTCCGGCGAGACCTCGATGCCCCGCACCACCTCGATCAGCTCGCGGACGTCCGTGGCGTGCGCGACCGGGGTCAGCCGGTCCAGCGGGGACGAACGGCCGTGCACGTCCAGCATCTCCAGCTCGGCGGCGGGGTCCGGGTACCCCATCGAGATGCGGGCGGTGAACCGGTCGCGCTGCGCCTCCGGCAGGGGGTAGGTGCCCTCCATCTCGACCGGGTTCTGCGTGGAGATCACCATGAACGGCGGCTCGAGCGCGTACGTGGTGCCGTCGACCGTGACCTGCCGCTCCTCCATGCACTCCAGCAGCGCCGACTGCGTCTTCGGGGACGCGCGGTTGATCTCGTCGCCGACCACGATGTTGGCGAACACCGGGCCCGGCTTGAACTCGAACTCGCGCAGCTCCTGGTTGTAGGCGCTGACCCCGGTGATGTCGCTCGGCAGCAGGTCGGGCGTGAACTGCACGCGCCGGACCGAGCAGTCCACCGACCGGGCGAGGGCCTTGGCGAGCATCGTCTTGCCGACCCCGGGCACGTCCTCGATCAGCAGGTGCCCCTCCGCCAGCAGGACCGTGAGCGCGAGCCGCACCGCCGCCGGCTTGCCCTCGATCACCGATTCCACGGCGCCCCTGATCCGGCCCGCGACCTTCGCCAGGCCCTCGAGCCCCGGTCCGGGCTCCGCGCGGGCCGGTTCGCCGCGCGCGGCGGAGCGGGGGGATTCGCCGTGCGTTCCTACTGCCACCAAACCTCCTCAGCCGTCCGGCCGCGTGGGTGCCCGGCAGGGCCGGTGGGCCCAGGCAGGGCCCGTCCCCGGAAAACGCGGCCCCGCTTGCCGCGGGCGGTGCCGCGCTCCACGCGCCACCTCAACAGACAGTACGTCGTCACGATCGTCGTCGCGATGTCCACGGCGGACGTGAGCCCGGCATGTGGCGATCTAGACGGGTTCACGGTGAGACGTCCGTGAATCGGGTCGGCCGCCGCCGCGCGCCCGCCCGGCGTCCGGCGCGCGGGCGGCCCCCTCGGCGCCCCACTCCGCACCACCCGTCCTGACCTGCGATTTCTCTGACGATCTTGTTCCGCCGAAGCGGTTTTCGTTGTTGACGGTGGGGAAGAGTGGAGTAGAGTGGGGCGCCGTGGGGGGCGGTAGCGTCCCTTGCGGCGCGGGAGGTGGGCCGGTGTTCCTCGGCACCCATTCACCGCGTCTCGACGACAAGGGACGGCTGTTCCTGCCGGCGAAGTACCGCGAGGAGCTGTCGGGGGGATTGGTGATCACGAAGGGCCAGGAACGCTGCCTGTACGTCTTCCCCATGGCGGAGTTCCAGCGCATCACCGAGGCTCTGCGCGCCGCGCCGGTCACCGAGAAGGCGGTACGGGCCTATAGCCGCGTCTTCTTCGCCAGCGCGTCCGACGAGGTTCCCGACAAGCAGGGTCGCATCACCATCCCGCAGCCGCTGCGCACTTACGCGGGTCTCTCCAAGGAGTGCACCGTGATCGGGGCGAACACACGCCTCGAGATCTGGGACGCCAAGGCCTGGGAGACCTACCTCGAGCAGGAGGAGCAGGCCTTCTCCGACGTCTCGGAGGAGGTGTTGCCAGGGATCCTCTGAGGTGAACGACTCGTCGGTCCGACGACCGGCACTGGCCCGCGTTCGGCCAGGTCTCCAGCCGCTCTCCAGCCATCTGGCGCAGCTTCCCCGGTGCCAGGCGGCGACCCCCGCGCAGTCGCGGTGAACTTCCTCCAGGGCAGCGGATGGGGACCTGGCCGGGCGAGGCCGCCGCCGGGGGGCGGACACGGTCCGGACCGGCGATGCTGCACAGAACCGCGAGCGAGTGGCAGCGCATGGGGGGTTTCGACATGGACGTGGGCGACCACGCGGCCGAGGCCGGTCACGTACCGGTCATGCTCGGTCGCGTCCTGGAACTGGCGGCACCCGCGATCGACGCCGTCCCGCGCGACGAGACCCCCGTGCACATCGACGCCACCCTCGGCATGGGCGGCCACGCCGAGGCGATGCTGCGGGCCCACCCGCGGCTGCGCCTCATCGGCCTGGACCGCGACACCACCGCGCTGGAGCGCTCCGCCCGGCGCCTCGCCCCCTTCGCCGACCGCGTCGTCCTCGAGCACGCGGTCTACGACGAGATCCCGCGGGTGCTGCGCCGCCTCGGCGTCCCCGCCGTGCACAGCGTCCTGTTCGACCTCGGCGTCTCCTCCCCGCAGCTCGACGAGGCCGACCGCGGCTTCGCCTACTCCTACGACGCCCCCCTCGACATGCGCATGGACCGCACGCAGGGGCTCACCGCGGCCGACGTCGTCAACGACTACCCGCCCGCCGAACTCGCCCGCATCCTGCGCGAGTACGGCGAGGAGCGGTTCGCCCAGCGCATCGCCGCCGCGATCGTCCGGGAACGCGAGCGCGAGCCCCTGGAGACCACGCGGCGGCTCGCCGACCTCGTGCGCACCGCGATCCCGGCCGCGACCCGCCGCACCGGCGGCAACCCGGCCAAGCGCACCTTCCAGGCGCTGCGCATCGAGGTGAACGGCGAACTCGACACCTGGCGCCGGGCGCTGCCCGCCGCCCTGGACGCGCTCCCGGTCGGCGGCCGGGTCGTCGTCCTCAGCTACCACTCCCTCGAGGACCGCATCACCAAGCAGGTCCTCGCCGCGCAGGCGGCCGACACCACCCCGCCGGGCCTGCCGGTCCCGCTGCCCGAGCACGAGCCGCGGTTCCGGCTGCTCACCCGCGGGGCCGAGCTGCCGACCGACGAGGAGACCACCACCAACCCGCGGGCCGGATCGGTGCGGATGCGCGCCGCCGAGCGGGTCCGGGAGGCGACATGACGACCACCAGCAGACGCCCGCCGCGCACGCCGCCCAAGGGGAAGGCCCCGGCGCGGCGGGCCCCGGCGAAGAAGCCGCCGAAGGCGCCGGCCAAGGAGACCAAGGCCGAAATCAAGGTCGACGCCAAGACCGCGCCCAAGGCCGCGCCGAAGACCGCGGTCAAGACGCCGGCCAAGCCGGCGGCGCCGCGGGCGTCCAAGGCCAAAACCCGGGCCGAGGCCGCGCCGAGGCGGGCGGGGCACTCGCCGCCGCGCACCCCGTTCATCCTGCTCATCGTCGGCCTGCTCGGCGGCGCCCTGGTCAGCCTGCTGCTGTTGAACACCGTCCTGGCGAAGGACGCCTTCACCCTCACCCGGCTGCAGCAGAGCAACGAGCGTCTCGCCGAACGGCAGCAGGAGCTGGAACTGCAGAACGCGCAGGAGCGGTCGCCGGAGAAGCTCGCGGAGCGCGCCGAGAGCCTCGGCATGAAGGAGAACGAGGTCCCGGTGTTCTTCGACGCCGACACCGGCCGCCCCAGCGGCCAGGAGATCCGTCCCGTGCCGCACGCGGACGCCGCGGCGGCCGGCGCCGCCAGCGTCATCGGCGTGCCGGGCACGGTCGTCCCCGGCGACGGGGCCGCGCGGTGACCCAGCGGCCGGGACGCGGCGCCGCCGGGCCGTCGCCCGGCCGCGGGCGCGGCCCGCAGGGCCGCGGTTCCCGGGGGTCGGCGGGCCGGGACGACAAGAGCGGCCCGGGCGCGGCGCGCGCGTCCGGGCGCGCCGACGGGACGGGCGGTCGCGGGGGTCCGCGCCGCCCGGCCCGCGGCGGCACGACGCCCCCGCCGCGCTCGTCCGAGCCCGCCGAGCCGTCCGGCAAGAGCGGCCCGAAGAAGGCGGGCGGGGCGAAGGGCGCGGCCAAGCCGGGGCCCTCCAAGGCTGCCTCCGCGAAGGCCGCACCCTCGAAGACGACCTCGGGCAAGAGCGCCCCCGGCAAGACGGCTCCCGGCAAGACGGCTCCCGCCAAGACGGCGGCCGCCAAACCGGCTTCCGCCAAGACGGCGGCGTCCAAGGGCGGCTCCGCGAAGAAGGGCACCGGCGCCGCGCCGGGCAAGCGCACCCCGGTCGCGTCGCCGCAGGGGCGCGCCCCCGCCCGCCCCCGCAAGGGCGCCGACAAGGGCCCCGGACGGACGCGCCGGCCGCGGCGCGGCGGCGGTTCGGGCCCGCCGCGCGGACCGCGGCGGCACCGCGGCGTGTTCGACCGCCGCGACCCGCTGAAGCGCCTCAACATCGGGCTGCTCGCCGTCGCGTTCGTGCTGTCGCTGTTCGCCGGGCGCCTCGTCCAGCTCCAGACCATCGACGACGACCGGTACGCCGAGCTGGCGCTGCGGCAGCGGGTCAAGGAGATCGAGCTGCCCGCCCTCCGCGGCGAGATCACCGACGCGAAGGGCAACCCGTTCGCGATGACGGTGGAGGCCCGGTCGGTGTTCGTCGATCCGTCGATCATCGAGCCGGAGAAGCGGCAGGAGATCGTCAACGCGCTGGCGCCCACCCTCGGCCTCAACCCCGCCACCGTGATGAAGGCGGTCAGCAAGCCCGACACCCAGTTCGTGTACCTGGCGCACGGGGTGCGGCCGGAGAAGGCCCGCATGATCAACGACTGGGGTTTCGCCGGGATCGGAACCTTGCCGGAGTATCGCCGGGAGTATCCCAACGGTTCGCTCGCGGCGGGCGTCATAGGTTTCGTGAACGACTCGGGCAAGGGCGCGGCCGGGATGGAGGCCGCGATGAACGACGTGCTCGCGGGCCGCGACGGCCGGCAGCGCGTCGAGCTGAGCCTCGAGGGCCAGCACATCCCGATGGGCGAGGACCAGAAGCAGGCCCCCGTCCCGGGCCGCGGCGTCCGCCTCACCCTCCTGCAGGACCTGCAGTACAAGGCGCAGCAGGCGATCACCGAGCAGGTGAAGGCGACCAACAGCGAGGGCGGCAGCGTCATCGTCATGGACCCGCGCACCGGCAAGATCCTCGCGATGGCGTCCGCGCCCGGGTACGACCCGAACCGCTACGGCGAGTCGAACCCCGACGTGTGGGGCAGCCCGCTCGTCCAGCGGGCCTTCGAACCCGGCAGCACCGGGAAGGTCGCCACGGCCGCCGCCGTCCTCGAGCACGGCGGCGTCACCCCGCACACCCCGTTCGTCGTGCCCGACCGCATCAGGCGCTACGAACTGTTCCACGACTCGCACCCGCACCCGACCGAGCGGCTCACCTTCGCCGGCGTCCTCGCCGACTCCAGCAACGTCGGCACCATCCTGGCCAGCGAGCGGATCACCGAAGAGCGGCTCTACCGGACGCTCCGCGAGTTCGGCTTCGGGGAGAAGACCGGCCTGATCCTGCCCGGCGAGACGGCCGGGAGCCTCCGCCCGCCCGCCCAGTGGTCCGGGACCGACCGGTACACGATCGCGTTCGGGCAGGGCCTCTCGGTGAACGCCGTGCAGATGGCCAGCGTCTACGCGACGATCGCCAACGGCGGCGTCCGGGTCGAGCCGAGCCTCGTCGCCGGCACCGTGGACGAGGACGACGAGTTCCACCCGGCGGACGAGCCGGAGACCAGGCGGGTCGTCAGCGCCCGCACCGCGCGGCAGATCAGCGACATGCTGGAGGGCGTCACCACCGAGGAGGGTACCGCGCCCAAGGCGCAGATCGAGGGGTACCGGGTCGCCGGCAAGACCGGCACGGCCGAGCGGATCAACCCCGACACCGGGTCCTACGAGGGCGGCGGCTACGTGGCGTCGTTCGCCGGGTTCGCCCCGGCCGACGACCCGCGGCTGGTCGTTCAGGTCGTCCTGGAGAACCCCAGGCGCGGCAGCCACTATGGTGGCGACGTCGCGGCCCCGGTCTTCCGGGACGTGATGAGCTTCGCGCTGCAGACCCAGAAGATTCCGCCGACGGGAAGCGAACCGCCGACGATCCGGACTCACGCGCGGGACTGATCGCAGCGAGTACCCTTCCTCGCCGTGAGTCCACCGCCGAACTCATCGCCCGCGCCGCGGCGGTTCCGTTCCGATTCCACCGAAAGTCACGTCATGCGTCCGACCACCAATCCGGCCCGTCCGCTGAGCGGGCTCGCGGAGCACTTCGGGATCGAGGCCGGTGACCTGGGGCGGACGTCCGCCACCGGGATCACGCACGACTCCCGGGCGGTCCGGCCCGGCGACGTCTACGCGGCGCTGCCGGGGACGCGCGCGCACGGCGCGCAGTTCGCCGGGCAGGCCGCGCGGGCCGGCGCGGTCGCCGTCCTCACCGACCCCGCCGGGCACGACCGGGCCGCCGCGACCGGCCTGCCTGTCCTGGTCGTCCCGGACGTCCGCGCCCGGCTCGGCGACGCGGCGTCCTGGGTGTACGGGGAGCCCGGCCGCGACATCACCCTCATCGGCGTCACCGGCACCAGCGGCAAGACCACCACGGTGTTCCTCGTCGAGGCGGGCCTGCGCGCCGCCGGGCTCGAGACGGGCCTGGTCGGCGGCGTCGAGATCCGCGCGGGCGGCGACACGGTGCCGAGCGCGCTCACCACGCCGGAGGCCACCGACCTGCACGCGCTGCTCGCGATGATGCGCGAGCGCGGCGTCGGGGCCGCCGCGATGGAGGTGTCCAGCCACGCGCTCGTCCAGGGCCGGGTGGGCGGCGCCCGCTACGAGGTCGCGGTGTTCACGAACCTGTCCCAGGACCACCTGGACTACCACCCGACCATGCAGGACTACTTCCTCGCGAAGGCCCGGCTGTTCACCCCCGAGTACTCGGGCGTCGGCGTGGTCAACCTCGACGACCACTACGGCCGCGAGCTGCTGGAGATGGCCACCGTCCCGACCACGACGTTCTCCGCGTCGGGCGACCCGGGCGCCGACTGGCGCGCCGAGGACGTGCGCCTCGGCGCGGACGGCGCCTCGTTCCGCGTCGTCGGGCCCGGCGGCGTCGAGGCCGACGCGGGCGTGGCGCTGCCCGGCCCGTTCAACGTCGCGAACGCGCTCGCCGCGATCGTCGCGCTGGTGGAGGCCGGGATCACGCTGCAGGCCGCCGTGCGGGGCGTCGCGTCCTGCCCGGGCGTCCCCGGGCGGCTGGAGCGGGTCGACGAGGGGCAGGACTTCGTCGCCCTCGTCGACTACTCGCACAAGCCCGGCGCGGTCGAGGCGGTGCTGAACGCGCTGCGGCCGGTCACCGAGGGACGGCTCGCGATCGTCCTCGGCTGCGGCGGCGACCGCGACCGCGGCAAGCGCCCGCTCATGGGGGAGGCCGCGCTGCGGCTGGCCGACATGGCGTATTTCACGAACGACAACCCGCGGTCCGAAGATCCACTGGCCATCCTCAGCGCTATGGTCGAGGGCGGGCTCAAGGTGCCGCAGCCGCAGCGGGCGCACGTCGTGGTGGAACCCGACCGTGCCGCCGCGATCGCGCTGGCCGTCGGCCGGGCCCGTCGCGGCGACGTCCTGGTCATCGCGGGCAAAGGGCACGAGCAGGGCCAGAACGTGGCCGGCGAGGTGCATCCGTTCGACGACCGCGAGGTCGTCCGCGCCGCGCTGCGGCGCCACTTGGGTGAGACGAGAGGGGCGGGGACGCAGGCGTGATCCCACTTCCGCTGTCGACGATCGCGGAGATCACGGAGGGGACCGTGCACGGCGGGCCCCCGGACGCCGTGGTGCGCGGTCCCGTGGTCGTCGACTCCCGTGCGGCCGAGCCGGGCGCGCTGTTCGCGGCGCTGCCCGGCGAGCGCGCCGACGGCCACGACTTCGCCCCCGCCGCGCTCGCGGCCGGGGCCGCCGGGGTGCTCGCGCTGCGCCCCGTGGACGGACCCGCCGTGCTGGTCCGCGACGTGCAGGAGGCGCTCGGCCGGCTCGCCCGGGGGGTGCTGGAACGGCTCCCGGACACGACCGTCGCGGCGGTCACCGGGTCGGCCGGCAAGACCTCCACCAAGGACCTCATCGCGCAGGTCGTCGGGCGTTCCGGGCCGACGGTGTTCCCGCCCGGGTCGTTCAACAACGAGATCGGGCTGCCGCTGACCGTGCTGCGCGCCGACGCCGGCACCCGCCACCTCGTGCTGGAGATGGGCGCCCGCGGCGTCGGCCACATCGCCTACCTCACCGGCATCGCGCGGCCCGACGTCGGCGTCGTCCTCAACGTCGGGACGGCGCACGTCGGCGAGTTCGGCGGCCGCGACATGATCGCGAAGGCGAAGGGCGAGATGGTCGAGGCGCTCGCGCCCGAGGGCACCGCGGTGCTCAACGCCGACGACCCGCTCGTCAGCGCGATGGCGTCGCGCACGGTCGCGACCGTCGTCACGTTCGGGCGGTCGCCGGACGCGACCGTCCGCGCCGTGGACGAGACGCTGGACGAGCGGGGCCGCGCCCGGTTCACGCTCGTCACCCCCGAGGGCTCGGCGCCGGTCGCGCTGCGCCTGCACGGCTCGCACGCCGTCCCGAACGCGCTGGCCGCCGCCGCGGCCGCCCGCGCCGCCGGGATCGCGCCCGCCGACGTCGCCGCGGCGCTGTCGGAGGCGGAGCCGGTCAGCCGGTGGCGGATGGAGGTCACCGAGACCGCCGACGGCGTCACCGTCGTCAACGACGCCTACAACGCCAACCCGGACTCGACGCGCGCCGCGATCGACGTGCTCGTCCACATGGCCCGCGGGCGCCGCGCCTGGGCCGTCCTCGGCGAAATGGCCGAACTGGGCGACTCGTCCGCGGTGGAACATGCCAAGATCGGGGAGCATGTCGCCCGCAGCGGCGTCGCCGGCCTCATCGTCGTCGGCGCGAACGCCGCGGCGATGGCCGATGGGGCCGCACGGGCGACGTCATGGACGGGAGAGTGCGTGCAGGTGGATGACGTCGGCGCGGCGGTGGCCGCGCTCAGCGAGCGGCTAGCGCCGCGGGACGTCGTGCTGGTGAAGGGATCGCGGGTGGCCGGCCTGGAACGGGTCGCCGAGGGCGTCCTGGCCGGTCGGCCCGAGGCGGGCGCGACGGGCCCCGCCGACGGCGGCCGGGGTGACGCGGAGGCCGCCCGATGACCGACATCATGATCGCCGCCGGGGTGTCGCTGGTCTTCGTGGCGCTCGGCACCCCGGTGTGGATCAGGATCGTCAACCGGCTCGGCTACGGGCAGATGATCCGCGACGACGGGCCCGAGGCCCACCTCACCAAGCGCGGCACCCCCTCGATGGGCGGCACCGTGTTCATCGTCGGCTCGCTCGTCGGGTACGCGGTGTCCCACCTGGTCACCGGGAACGCCCCCACGGTGTCCGGGATCCTGGCGCTGTTCCTGATGACCGGACTCGGGCTGGTCGGGTTCGTCGACGACTACATCAAGGTGTTCAAGCAGCGCAGCCTCGGCCTGCGCAGCGGCGCCAAGATGATCGGCATCATCCTGGTCGGCGTCGTGTTCGCGGTCGTGTCGCTGCGGTTCCCCAACGGCTACGACATCACCCCCGCCTCCGCCCACATCTCCTTCCTGCGCGACTTCGGCCCCTCGATCGGCCCCTACTTCTTCGTGCTGTGGGCGCTGCTGCTCATCGCCGCGATGTCCAACGGCGTCAACCTCACCGACGGGCTGGACGGCCTCGCCGCCGGCCCGGCGGGCATGGTGCTGGCCGCGTACGTCGTCATCGGCAACTGGCAGCTGCGCAACAGCTGCTCCGCCGCCCTCGCCCCCAACTGCTACAGCGTCCGCGACCCCCTGGACCTCGCGGTCGTCGCCGCCGCCGTGCTCGGCGGCGTGTTCGGCTTCCTCTGGTGGAACGCCCCCCCGGCCAAGATCTTCATGGGCGACACCGGCTCGCTGGCCCTCGGCGGCGTGCTGGTCGCCCTGGCCATCCTCACCCGCACCCAGCTGCTGCTCGCGATCCTCTGCGGGCTCATCGTGATGATCACCCTGTCGGTGATCATCCAGGTCGGCGGGTTCAAGATGACCGGGAAACGCGTGTTCAAGATGGCGCCGCTGCAGCATCACTTCGAGCTGTCCGGATGGGCCGAGACCACGATCGTCGTGCGGTTCTGGCTCATGTCCGCCCTGTTCGTCGGGATCGGCATCGGCCTGTTCTACCTGGAGTGGATGCCGAAGTGACGAACGGTCCCTGGGACGGCCTGCCGGTGTGCGTGGCCGGGCTCGGCGTGTCCGGCGCGGCCGCCGCGCGGGCGCTCGCCGCGCGCGGCGCCCGCGTCACCGCCGTGGAGGCCCGCGACGACGCGGAGCGGCGCGCGCTCGCCGCCGAACTGGAGGCCCGCGGCGTCGCGGTCCGGCTCGGCGACGGCGACGCCCTGCCCGCGGGCGTCGAGCTGGTCGTGACCTCGCCGGGCTGGCGTCCGGACGCCCCGCTGCTCGCGGCGGCGGCCGCCGCCGGCATCGAGATCATCGGCGAGGTCGAGCTGGCGTGGCGGCTGCGCCCGGCCGAGGGCGCGGCGCCCTGGCTGGCGATCACCGGGACGGACGGCAAGACCACCGTCGTGCGGATGCTGGCGTGCATGCTCGCCGCCGCCGGGCACGACGCCCTCGCCGTCGGCAACGTCGGCACCCCGATCGTCGAGGCCGTCGCGGAGAGGCACGACGTCCTCGCCGTGGAGCTGTCGAGCTACCAGCTGCACTGGTCGAGCTCGCTCGCCCCGGCCGCGTCCGCCGTCCTCAACATCGCGCCCGACCACCTCGACTGGCACGGCTCCATGGAGGCGTACGTCGAGGCCAAGGGCAAGATCTACGCGCCCGGCTGCGTCGCCGTCCACAACGCCGACGACGCCACCTCCACGGCGCTCGCCGAGAACGCCCCGGGCGTCGAGCGGCGCGTCGGGTTCACGCTGCGGGTGCCGCGCCCGGGGGAACTGGGCGTCGTCGAAGAGCTGCTCGTCGACCGGGCCTACACCGACAACCCCGCGACCGAGGCCGCCGAGCTGGCCGCGCTCGAGGACGTCCGGCCGTTCGCGCCGCACAACGTCGCGAACGCGCTCGCCGCCGCGGCCCTCGCCCGCGCTTACGGGGTGCCGCCCGAGGCGGTCCGGGAGGGGCTGCGCGCGTTCGTCCCCGACCCGCACCGCATCCAGCACGTCGCCGACGTCGACGGCGTCGCCTACGTCAACGACTCCAAGGCCACCCAGCCGCACGCCGCCGCCGCGTCCCTCGCGGCCTACGAGCCGATCGTGTGGATCGCGGGCGGCCTGCTGAAGGGCCTGGACGTCGACGACCTGGTCCGATCGTGCGCGGCGCGGCTCCGCGGGGTCGTGCTGATGGGCCGCGACCGGCACCGGATCGCCGAGGCGCTCGCGCGACACGCCGCGGATGTCCCGGTCGTGGACGTCGCCGACACCGACACTGGGGCGATGGAACGCGTCGTCAACGAAGCCGCCGGGCTCGCCCGTCCCGGCGACACCGTGCTGCTCGCCCCCGTCGGGGCCTCCTTCGACATGTTCGCCAACTACCCGGCCCGCGGCGACGCGTTCATCGCGGCCGTCGAACGGCTCGCCGCGGCCCGCGGCGCGGCCGGCGGCGGCGACGCCGCCGGACCGGGGGACGGTCCCCGGAGCACCCGGTAGGGCGCGGCGCGATGGCCTCCGCACCGGCCGGTTCCGCACCGGCCGACCACGCGCCGGGCGACCGGGCCGGGGGCGGCGGCCCCCGGGCCCGGCGGTTCGGGCCGCGCGAGCGCGCGGTCGCCGCCGTCGGGCTGCTCGACCGCCCGCTGACGTCCTACTACCTCGTCCTCGGCTGCACCGTCCTGCTGACGGCGCTCGGCCTGACGATGGTGCTGTCGGCGTCCAGCGTCGACCAGCTCCAGGCGACCGGCTCGGCGTACACGCTGGTGCAGAAGCAGGCGCTGTGGCTGGTGATCGGGCTGCCCGGCATGTGGCTGGCGTCCCGCCTCCCGGTGAAGACGTTCCGCGCGTTCGCCTACCCGCTGCTGCTGCTGTCGATGGTCGCGCTCGCGCTCGTCCTGGTGCCCGGTCTCGGGCGCAGCGCGTGGGGCGCGACCCGCTGGATCGACCTCGGGCCCGTGCAGATCCAGCCGTCCGAGCCCGCGAAGCTCGGCCTGGTGCTGTGGGGCGCCGACCTGCTCGCCCGCAAGGAACGGCTCGGGCACCTCACCGAGTGGCGGCCGCTGCTGGTGCCGCTGCTGCCCGGCGCCGGGTTCCTGGTGCTGCTGGTCATGCTGGGCAGCGACCTCGGCACCACGCTGGTGCTGCTGACGATCTTCCTGGCGCTGCTGTGGGTGGTCGGCGCGCCCGGACGGCTGTTCGTCGGGATGGCCGGCATGGTGCTGCTGCTCGTGTCGATCCTCATCGTCGTCGAGCCGTACCGGATGCAGCGCCTCACCGGGTTCCTCGACCCGTCCGGCAACACCCTCACCAGCAACTACCAGAGCGTCCAGGGCCTGTACGCGGTCGCGTCGGGCGGCATGTTCGGAATCGGCCTAGGGGAGAGCCGCGCCAAGTGGGACTACCTTCCGCACGCCGAGACCGACTTCATCTTCGCGATCGTGGGGGAGGAGCTCGGGCTCGCCGGCACCCTCGTCGTGCTGGGCCTGTTCGGGCTGCTCACCTACGCGGGGCTGCGCATCGCCAAGCGCGTCCAGGACACCTTCACGCGCCTCGCCGCCGCGGGCGTCACCGCGTGGCTCGTCGTCCAGGCCGTCATCAACATCGGCGCGGTCATCAACGTCCTGCCCATCACCGGGATCCCGCTGCCGCTGGTGTCCTACGGCGGTTCCGCGCTGATCCCGACCCTGCTCGCGCTCGGCATGCTGCTCGCCTTCGCGAAGCGGGAGCCCGGCGCGAGGCAGGCACTCTCCGCACGGGGCCCCGGACCGGTCGTGAGGGCTCTAAGCTGGCTAGGCCTGGCACGTCGGTGATTTTCATGAGGAGTTGTCAACGAGCATGAGGGTTGTCCTGGCCGGCGGCGGCACCGCCGGACACATCGAGCCCGCCCTGGCCCTCGCGGACGCGCTGCGCCGCAACGACCCGAACACGGGGATCGTCTGCCTGGGGACCGAGCGCGGCCTGGAGACCCGGCTGGTTCCGCAGCGGGGGTACGAGCTCGCCCTGATCCCGCCGGTGCCGCTGCCGCGCACGCTGACGCCCCAGCTGCTGACGGTGCCCGGACGGCTGCGGGGCGCGATCAACGCGGCGGCGTCCGTCATCGACCAGGCGCAGGCCGACGTCCTCGTCGGCTTCGGCGGCTACGTCGCGACGCCCGGGTACCTCGCCGCCCGCAAGCGCAAGATCCCGATCATCGTGCACGAGGCCAACCCCAAGCCCGGCCTCGCCAACAAGCTCGGCGCCCGGTTCACCGAGCACGTCGCGGTGTCGCACGCGGACTCGCCGCTGCCCAACCCGACGTTCGTCGGGATCCCGCTGCGCCGCGAGATCGCCACGCTGGACCGGCTCGCGATGGGCGACAAGGCCCGCTCGTACTTCGGCCTGCTGCCCGACCTGCCCACCCTGCTGATCTTCGGCGGGTCGCAGGGCGCCCGGTCGCTCAACCAGGCCGCGGTGGCCGCCGCGCCGTACTTCCGGCAGGCCGGCATCCAGGTCCTGCACATCGTCGGGCCGAAGAACACCGAGGAGCCCGAACCGGTGTCCGGCGGACCACAGTACGTGACCATCCCTTACTGTGACCGCATGGACCTCGCCTACGCCGCCGCCGACATGGCCATGTGCCGCGCCGGCGCGATGACCTGCGCGGAACTGACCGCGGTGGCGCTGCCCGCGGTGTACGTGCCGCTGCCCATCGGCAACGGCGAGCAGCGGCTGAACGCCGAGCCGATCGTGGCGGCCGGCGGCGGGCTGCTCGTCGACAACGCCGAGCTGTCGCCCGACTGGATCGCGCACAACCTGCTGCCCGTGCTGGCCGACCCGGCCCGCGTCGCGAACATGTCGGAGGCCGCCGGGCGGATGGGCCGCCGCGACGCCGACGCGGCGCTCGCGCAGATGGTGTACGACGTGGTCCGCTCGGCGGGCGCCGCGCGATGAGCCTGATCGATCCCAGCGAGGTGGTTCCGGCCGGGGAGCTCGGCCGGGTGCACTTCATCGCCATCGGGGGCGCCGGGATGTCGGGCATCGCCCGGATCATGCTGCGGCGCGGCATCCCCGTGTCCGGCAGCGACGCCCGCGACTCCGAGCTGCTCGCCCAGCTCGGCGGGATGGGCGCCGACGTGTTCGTCGGGCACGACGCCGCGCACCTCGGGGACGCCGACACGGTCGTGGTGTCGACCGCGATCCGCGACGGCAACCCCGAGCTCGTGGCCGCGCGCGAGCGCGGCCTGCGGGTCCTGCACCGCTCCGCGGCGCTCGCCGCGCTGATGGCCGGCCGCCGCGCCGTCGCGGTCGCCGGCACGCACGGCAAGACGACCACCACGTCGATGCTCACGGTCGCGCTGCAGCACGCGGGCGCCGACCCGTCCTACTGCATCGGCGGGCAGCTCGTCACAACCGGCCTCGGCGCCGACGAGGGCACCGGGGACGTGTTCGTCGCCGAGGCCGACGAGAGCGACGGGTCGTTCCTGATGTACACGCCGCGCATCGCCGTGATCACCAACGTCGAGGCGGACCACCTCGACAACTACGGCGGCTTCGAGAAGGTCAAGGAGAACTTCGCCCGCTTCGTCGACCGCATCGAACCGGGCGGCACGCTCGTCGCCGGCGCCGACGACCCGGTCGCGATGGACCTGGCCGAGCGCGCGCGCGAACGGGGCTTGACCGTCCGGACGTACGGGGAGGCGGAAGGCGCCGACCTGCGCGTGACCGGATTCACCCCGCGCGGCCTCGGCTCCCGGTTCGAGATCGCCGGGGTCGGCGAGGTCGCGCTCGGCGTGCCGGGCCGGCACAACGCGCTCAACGCCACCGCCGTCGTCGCGGTCGCGCAGGCGCTCGGCCTGGACGACGCCGCCGTGCGGGACGGCCTCGCCGCGTTCGGCGGCGCGATGCGGCGGCTGGAGCGCAAGGGCGAGGCGGGCGGCGTGGAGGTGTTCGACAGCTACGCCCACCACCCGACCGAGGTGACCGCCGACCTGGAGGCCACCCGCGACTACGCGAAGGAGAAGGGCGGCCCGGGAGACGACGAGCCCCGCATCATCGCGGTGTTCCAGCCCCACCTGTACAGCCGCACCCGCTTCTTCGCCGCCGAGTTCGGCGCGGCGCTCGGCCTCGCCGACGTCGCGGTCGTCCTCGACGTCTACGGCGCCCGCGAGGACCCGGAGCCCGGCGTCACCGGCAAGCTCGTCGCCGACGCCGTCCCGCCGGGCACCGAGACCGTGTACGCGCCCGTCCGGGAGGACGTGCCCGGCCTCGTGGCGTCCCTGGCCCGGCCCGGCGACCTGGCCATCACGCTGGGCGCGGGGGACGTCACCGCGCTCGGCCCGCCGATCCTGGAACGCCTCGCGGCCCGCTGACCGGCGTCCGGAGCGAAGCGGAGGACGACGGTCAGCTGCTTTTGCCGGGGGGTGTGGGGGGTCGTCCCCCCACAGGTGTGCTGACCGGCGTCCGGCGTCCGGCGTCCGGGCGGGACACGCCGGGGGTGGTGGGGTCGGCGGTCGAGCGGGCCATCACTGTCAAGCTTGGGTCATGACCGAGTCGCGGACGGGTCGGCGCGAGCCCGCGGAGGCGGTGGAGCCCGACAGGGGCCCCGACATGGAGCCCGCCGCGGAGCCGCGGGCCGGCGGCCGCTGGAAGGCGGTGTTCGTCGCGCTGCTGGTGGTCGGCGTGCTCGGCGCGGTGACGTGGGTGCTGCTCGGCTCGCGCCTGCTGGTGGTGCGGCACGTGGAGGTGAGCGGCACCGACCTGGCGCCGCGCGACCGGATCACGGCCGCCGCCGGCGTCGACCTGGGCGTGCCGATGGCGCGGCTCGACACCGGCGAGGTCCGCGCCCGCGTCGAGCGGCTGCGCGAGGTCGAGTCGGCCGAGGTCGAACGGCACTGGCCGGGCACGGTCCGGATCGTCGTGGACGAGCGCGTCCCGGTCGCGGTGTTCGAGCACGGCGGGCGGTACCACCGGATCGACGGGCACGGCGTGGTCGTGGCCGACGGCACGGCCCGCCCGTCGGGGCTGCCGACGCTGAGCGTCGGCGCGCCCGGCCCGTCCGACGCGTCGACGCTCGCGGCCCTGCGGGTCCTCACCGTCCTGCCGGACGCGCTGCGCGGGCTGGTCGCCGAGGTCGAGGCGACCGCGCCCGAGGCCGTCACCCTGTACCTGAACGACGGGCGGACGGTCGTGTGGGGCGCGGCCGAACGGGCCGAGGAGAAGATCAGGCTGCTCGAGGCCCTGCAGCGGACCGAGGCGGGGCGCGCCGTCCGGAAGGTGGACGTGAGCTCCCCGGACGTCCTCATGACGAGCTGACCTCGTGCCGGTTCGCCTCCGGTGCGTGTGTCGGGGCGCGCGGCGCCGCCCGATGGGGCACGCTGGACGGGCCGGTCGCGCACGGGGCCGGTGGATTGGGACGACAGAGACGGATGATTCGGACGTTACGCGACGGGACGGTGCGGGAGACGGCCCCCATGGGAGGATGTCCCCCGCGCCGATGGCGTCGCCAACCTGGGCAAACCGGCGCTGAGTGCGACACGCCGGTTGAGTTCGGGGGAGGTTAGTTGACCCTGGCGGTAAGGCCGCCCTACTGTCCGTATCAGTCCTCAGGTTGACATAACTGTAAGCCTCAAGTTGAGGGTGAGGGTTGAGGGCGACCCGGTCCGGCGGACCGGACGCTCCCGGCTCGCGCCAATTGCACACAGGTCAGGAAACACCGCGGCGGCACGGTCGGCAGACCGGTCAGGCGGTCGGATAGAGCGAGCGGAAAGGCCCCTCGTCGTGGCAGCACCGCAGAACTACCTCGCGGTCATCAAGGTCGTCGGCATCGGCGGCGGCGGCGTCAACGCCGTCAACCGGATGATCGAGGAGGGACTCAAGGGCGTCGAGTTCATCGCTATCAACACGGACGCCCAGGCGCTGCTGATGAGTGACGCCGACGTGAAACTGGACGTGGGCCGGGAGCTCACCCGGGGCCTCGGCGCCGGCGCGAACCCGGACGTGGGCCGCAAGGCCGCCGAGGACCACCGGGAGGAGATCGAGGAGGTCCTCAAGGGCGCCGACATGGTGTTCGTCACCGCCGGAGAAGGCGGCGGCACCGGCACCGGCGGCGCGCCCGTCGTCGCCAACATCGCGCGCTCGCTGGGCGCCCTGACGATCGGCGTGGTCACCCGCCCGTTCAGCTTCGAGGGCAAGCGCCGCGCGATGCAGGCCGAGGCCGGCATCGAGACGCTGCGCGACGAGGTCGACACCCTCATCGTCATCCCCAACGACCGGCTGCTGTCGATCTCCGACCGGCAGGTCAGCGTCCTCGACGCCTTCAAGGCCGCCGACCAGGTGCTCCTGTCCGGTGTCCAGGGCATCACCGACCTGATCACCACCCCGGGCCTGATCAACCTGGACTTCGCGGACGTCAAGTCCGTCATGTCCGGGGCCGGCTCGGCGCTCATGGGCATCGGCTCCGCGCGCGGCGACGACCGCAGCGTCGCGGCGGCCGAGATGGCGATCTCCAGCCCGCTGCTGGAGGCCAGCATCGACGGCGCCCACGGCGTGCTGCTGTCCATCTCCGGCGGCTCCGACCTCGGCCTGTTCGAGATCAACGAGGCCGCCCAGCTGGTGTCGAACGCCGCGGCGCCCGACGCCAACATCATCTTCGGCGCGGTCATCGACGACGCGCTCGGCGACGAGGTCCGCGTCACGGTGATCGCCGCGGGGTTCGACGAGGGCCGCCCTGCCAAGCCGGCCCCGGAGCCGGACCACCGTAAGACGCCCCCGCCGCCGCGCCCGGCACCGCCGCCGCCCCCGAGCTCCGCGCCGGGGCCCGCCGCGCCCGCCCCGGCGGCGCCGCAGAACCCGATCCCGAGCCGGGTCGGGCGCTCGGAGGCGACCGGACCGCAGCAGGCCCCGCAGCACGGGCAGCAGCACGGGCAGCAGACGGTCGCGCAGGCCGCCGCCGCTCCGCAGCCGCCCGCCCAGCCGCCGGCCCCGGCGGCCCCGCCGCCGCGGCCCGAGCCCGAGCGGCCCGCGCCGCCCGTCGCCGCCGACGACCGTCCGGTCGCCGGCCGGCCCGCGCCCCGCGATGAGGCCGCGCACAGCCCCCCGCACGCCGAGCCCCCGGCGCAGCCCGCCGACCAGCGCGCCGGCGAGCAGGCGCAGCGCGCGCCCGCCCCGCGCCCCGCCGCCGACCAGCCCTCCCGCGTGCACGCCGGCGAGAACGACGGCGGCCCCGCCGCCACCGGCAAGCGCCCGCCGCGCCGCGTCGTGTTCGACGAGGAGGACGACCTCGACGTCCCCGACTTCCTGAAGGGACCGTGACCCCCATACACGGCGACACCGCCCGCGGCGACTTCGCCCTCGGCGCCGGCGTCCGCGCCGCGTTCACCGGCCGCGCCGGAGGCGTGAGCGAAGCCCCCTACGACTCCCTCAACCTCGGCGGCGCGGTCGGCGACGACCCCGCCGCCGTCCGCGACAACCGGAAGCGGGCCGCGGACCGCCTCGGCGTCGACCCCGCGCGCACCGTGTGGATGCGGCAGGTGCACGGCGCCGACGTCGCGTACGTCACCGCCCCCGGAGACCTCGCCGACACCCCCGTCGACGCGATCGTCACGACCGTCCCCGGCCTCGCCCTCGCGGTCCTGGTCGCCGACTGCGCCCCCGTCCTGCTCGCCGACCCCGTCGCCGGCGTCGTCGGCGCCGCGCACTCCGGCCGTCCGGGCACCGCCGCGGGCGTCGTCCCCGCGCTCCTGGACCGGATGCGCGAGCACGGCGCCGACCCGTCCCGGACGTCCGCCGCCATCGGCCCCGCCGCGTGCGGCGGGTGCTACGAGGTCCCGGCCGCGATGCGCGACGAGGTCGCCGCCGTCGTGCCCGCCGCGTACGCCACCACGTCCCGCGGCACCCCCGGCCTCGACATCCGCGCGGGCATCGCCGGGCAGCTCGCCGCGGCCGGCGTCACCGACGTCCGGATCGACCCCCGCTGCACCATCGAGGACTCCGGCCTCTTCTCCTACCGCCGCGACGGCCGCACCGGCCGGTTCGCCGGCTACGTATGGCTGACCGAACGCGAGGAACGCCCGTAGTGACCCCCGATGAGCGCCGCGCCGAACTGGCCGGCGGCCTCGCCGCCGTCCGCGCGCGCATCGCCGCCGCCTGCGCCGCCGCGGGCCGCGCCGAGCACGAGATCACGCTGATCGCGGTGACGAAGACCTTCCCCGCGTCCGACGTGCGGCTGCTGGCCGGACTCGGCCTCACCGAGGTCGGCGAGAACCGCGACCAGGAGGCCCGCCCGAAGGCCGCCGACTGCGCCGACCTGCCGCTCACCTGGCACTTCGTCGGCAGCCTGCAGACGAACAAGGCCCGCGCCGTCGCGGGCTACGCCGACGTCGTCCACTCGGTGGACCGGGCCCGCCTCGTCCGCGCGCTGTCGGACGCCGCCGACCGCGCGGGCCGGACGCTGCGCTGCCTGGTGCAGGTCTCGCTGGACGAGGCCGAACGGCGGGAGGGGCGCGGCGGCGCCGCCCCCGAGGACGTTCCGGGCCTCGCCGACGCGATCGCGGGGGCCCCGGGCCTGGAACTCGGCGGGGTGATGGCGGTCGCGCCGCTCGGCGCCGACCCGCTGCCCGCGTTCGCCCGGCTCGCGGAGGTCGCGGCCGGCGTCCGCCGAAACCATCCGGGCGCCTCGATCGTTTCCGCGGGTATGAGCGGTGATCTGGAACAGGCGATCGCGTGCGGCGCGACACACCTCAGGATCGGTACGGCGTTGCTCGGCGGCCGACGGGCAATCGTCAGGTAATGTCCCCCCAGTGGGACCTGCCGGAACGCGGGCCACGCAGACGGACGGTCACCCGCGGCGCCGGACGCGCCGGAGCCGCGGCCACAGGACACGGAGGGGCGTATGGCCAGCGCGATGCGCAAGATGGCGGTCTACCTCGGCCTGGTGGAGGACGACCGTTACGACGAAGACAGGTACGACGAGTACGACATCTACGACGATGAGACCGACCCCGGTGAGGGGCGCCGTCGTGAGGACGAATCCGGCGGTCAGCTTACCCGAGCCGAGGACGAACCGGACCGTGATCGGGAGCATCACGCCCCGTCCACCGTCGAGCGACGCTCCGTGGCGCTCTACGAGAGCGGTACCACCGACCTTGCGCGCATCACTACGCTGCACCCGAGGACCTACAACGAGGCGAGGACCATCGGGGAGCACTTCCGTGAGGGAACACCGGTGATCATGAACCTGACCGAGATGGTCGACAGCGACGCCAAGCGTCTCGTCGATTTCGCGGCGGGTCTCGTGTTCGGGCTGCACGGGAGCATCGAGCGTGTTACGAACAAGGTGTTCCTGCTGTCACCCGCCAACGTCGAGGTGACGGCGGAGGACAAGGCCCGGATGGCAGAACGAGGGTTCTTCAACCAGAGCTGAGATCCACATGCGAGAGTATCCGTGAACATCGTTTGGGCCGTGATCGAGGCCGTACTGATCCTCTTCCTCCTGCTGCTGATCGGGAGGTTGATCCTGGAGCTCCTGCAACAGTTCGCCCGGCAGTGGCGGCCGACGGGGGTGGTGCTGGTGATCGCCGAGACGGTCTACACCGTCACCGACCCGCCGCTGAAGTTCCTGAGGCGTTACATTCCGCCGGTACGGCTGGGTAACGTGTCGCTGGACCTCAGCTTCACCGTCCTCTTCTTTGTGGTCTGGATCTTGATCATCTTCGTACCGGGGCTCTGATCGGATACCGTCCTTTGGGACAGACTCCAAGCGCGCCAAGGAGACGAACATGCCGCTGACACCCGCCGATGTGCGGAACAAGCAGTTCAGTACCACCAGGCTGAGGCCGGGGTACGACGAGGAGGAGGTGGACGCCTTCCTCGACGAGGTCGAGGCCGAGCTCGACCGCCTCATCCAGGAGAACGAGGAGCTGCGGGCCAAGCTGGCCGAGTGCCTTCGCGGCAAGGTTCCCGCCATGGCCGCTCCCATCGTGGAGCCGAAGCCGGACGTCCAGAAGATCCCCGAGCCCCCCCGCCCCGAGCCGCAGCCGCAGGCGCCGCCGCCCCCGATGCAGCAGCAGCCCGAGCCGGAGCCGGCCCTCGGCGGCCTCGGCATGGCCTCCGCGCCGTCCGGTGGCGAGGACAACATGGACACCGCCGCCCGCGTGCTCGCGCTGGCGCAGCAGACCGCCGACCAGGCGATCGCGGACGCCCGCCGCGAGGCCGACGAGACGCTCGGCCGCGCCCGCCGCGAGGCCGAGGAGATCCTCGGCAAGGCCCGCCGGCAGGCCGACCAGATCGTCAGCGAGGCCCGCTCCCGCGCCGAGGCCCTCGACCGGGACGCCCAGGAGCGCCACCGCCAGGTCATGGGCTCGCTCGTGCAGCAGCGCGAGGAGCTCGAGCGCGAGGTCGACAACCTCCGCGCGTTCGAGCGCGAGTACCGCAGCCGCCTGAAGGTGTACCTGGAGGGCCAGCTCCGCGACCTCGAGGCCGGCAGCACCGAGACCGGCGCGTTCGCGGCCGTCCCCGGCGCCCCCGGGCAGCCGCAGAACCCGCAGACCGGTCCGCAGAGCGCCGTCCCGCAGGGCGAGAACCGCAACGGCGCGGCCCCCGCGGGCTTCCCGCCGCCGGCCGACCACGGCCCGCAGCAGGTCCAGCACTCGGCGACCGGCGCGTTCCACTCCGGCGGGGACAACCCGCCGCACGAGAGGCGCTGACGCGGGCACCGCAGGCGATAGGGTCTTTCCGTCCGCCGCGCCGAGGATGGCACCGTCGCCATCCCGGCGGCGCCGCGGCGGGTCGACCACCGGGCCCTCGGGCGGCCCGGAGCCGAGCGGTCTGAGCGAGGGGGAGAGACCCTGTGATCATCCTGAGTGGCGTGCTCGTGGTGGCGGCCATCGCCCTGCTCGTCGCGGGAATCGTCGCGGGCAACGGCGACAGCGCGCAGGTCTTCGGCCTGGACGCGCTGGTGGTGATCTACATCTCCATCGGCGTCAGCATCGTCTCCGCGCTGTGCCTGGCCATCGGGGTGTTCCTGCGGCGCAAGGAGCTGTTCGGCCCGGGCGTCTCCACGGCGCCCGCGAAGAAGCGCAAGCCGCGCCGGGAGAAGCGCGCCAAGCCGGTTCCGGCCGCGCCCGCCGCCGTCCCCGGGGCCGCCAAGCCCGCCGGGGCGCCGGAGCCGCTCGACGACGCCGTCGAGATCCCGGTCCAGCCGGTCGACGTGCCCGACGACGCGCTGGTGTTCGTCGTCCGCGGCCGCAAGCGCTACCACCTGGACACCTGCCGCCAGCTCGCCGGTCGCGAGACCGAGGAGCTGACCTACGCGGAGGCCCGCGAGGAGGGCTTCAGCTCCTGCACCGCCTGCATGCCGGACACCGCACTGGCGGCGCGCGCCAAGACGGAGCCGAAGGCGGGCGGGGACAAGGAGCCGAAGGCCGGCCGGGGCACGGAGCCGGTGAAGGCGGCGGAACGGTCCGGCGCGGAGGAGAACGGCCTCGCGGGCCTCGCCCGCCCCGCTCCCGCGCCGACGTCGCTCGACGTGACCGCCGAGATCCCCCGTGACGACGCGGGGGAGAAGCCGAAGCGCACCCCCGCGGGCCCCACGCTGATGGACCTGCCCGTCGCCGACCTCGTCAAGGAGAAGCCCCGCGAGCCCGAGGAGCCCGCGGAGCGGGCCCGGGACGACAAGGGCGAGCCGGAGGAGACCGGCACGGCCGGGACGGCGCCGAGCGCGGCGCCGGAGCCGGCGAAGGACGAGCCGAAGCAGGAGAAGCCGGAGAAGCCGGCCGGCGAGCCGTCCCCGGCGGACGCCACCGCCGAACTCGACACGGCCGCTCCGCGTCCCCGCGACGCCGGGAAGCCGGAGGAGACCGCCGAGGTGCCGCGGCAGGCGCCCGAGCCGGAGCCCGTCCGCGAGGAGTCCGCCGCGGAGCCGGACGGCGACGACCCGCAGGTCCGCATCCTGAGCGGCACCAAGCGCTACCACCGCACCGACTGCGCCCTCATCGAGGACATCGGCGACGAGGCGGACGACCTGGAGTCGCTCTCCCGCACCGAGGCCAAGGCGCGCGGCTGCACGCCCTGCCTCGTCTGCCAGCCCGACCGCGAGCGCGCCCGCGACTGAACGTCCGCTCCGCCGCCCGCCGTCCGCGTCAGTGGTGGGGGCGGCGGTGGCGCTCCGTCAGGCGGTGGTGCATCTCCGTGTGGCGGTCCATCACCCGGCGGTGCTGTTCCTCCAGCCGTTCGCGCCGTGATCCGGTCTCGCCGGCCTCCTTGCGCTCGACGGTGACGCCGGAGAGCAGGACCATGCCGGTCAGCCGGATCACCGGGGCGTCCGCGTCGACGACGTCGTCCTCCGGCAGGCTGTTCCCGCCGAGGATCGCCGTGGTGGAGTCGACGACCCGCACCCCGGGCGGGACGGTGATGGCCACGCCGCCCATGATCGCCGTGATGTTCAGCGTGACCTCGGACGCGCTGAGGACGGCGCGGCGGAAGTCCAGCTCGATGCCGCCGAGCACGGAGACGACCGTGGTGCGCTCCTCCACGAGCCAGCGCCCGCCGCGGGTCGCGCCCGACAGGACGGCCACGATGCTCGCCGGGTGCTCGGTGGGCGGCGCCGCCGGCGCGTCCTCCTTGCGGAGGCTGACGCGCGGGCCCGGCGCGGGCGTCGCGCCCGAAGGAAGGTCGCTGAGGAGGGGCTCCAGGTCCGCGTAGGTCTTGGCGCGGTACGCGGCGTCGATGCGCTCGGCGTGCTCCTCGGCCGTGATCCGCCCCTCGGCCAGGGCCTCGCGGAGGCGGTCGGCGACCTCGTCGCGGTCGGCGTCGGACGCCCGGAGCCGGGCGGGGTCCTGTCCGGAAGGATGCTCGGGAAGGTTCACCCTTCCATCATGGCAAAACGCGATGCATCTCGAAAACCCGCGGCCCGGCGGCGTCCCGTTCCGGCCGAGACTTACTTTGTCAAGGTGAGGGCGGCGAGGCGGCACGGGGCTTGAGAGACGTAAGACGCGGGGGTTCCGGGGCGGGATCGCGCCCCGGAACCCCCGCGGATCACACGGCCTTGCGGAGCCAGTAGCCGAGGCCCAGCTCGTCGTCGCGCCCGCCCTCGACGCCGTCGGGGCGGCCCTCGGCGACGGACGTGGCGAGGACCTCGGCGGCCAGCTCGGCGCCGTGGGCGCGCAGCGCCTCGGCGAGGTCGGTGCCGGCGGCCTCCCACCACAGCTCGATGCGGTCGGTCACCTCGAACCCGGCGGCCTTGCGGGCCTCCTGGACGAGCCGGACGGCCTCGCGCACGAGCCCCGCGCGGCGCAGCTCGGGCGTGATCGTGAGGTCGAAGGCGATGGTCTCGCCCGCGGCGCTCTCGACCGCCCAGCCGCTGCGCGGCCGCTCGGTGACGATCACGTCGTCGGCCGTGAGGCGCACGGTGCCGAGGTCGGCGGCGTCCACCTCGGCGGCCCCGTCCTCGCGCAGGGACCGGACGAGCGCGGCGGCCTCGGCCGACGTGACGGCCTTGGCGACCTTCGGGGTGTCCTTGGCGTACCGCTTGCCGAGCTCGCGGAAGTTCGGCTTGACCTCGTACTCGACGAGGTCGCCGCCGATGGAGGAGAGCTCCTCGAACGCCTGGACGTTCAGCTCCTCGGCGATCTGGGCGCGCAGCTGCTCGGGCAGGGCGGCCCAGCCGGCCGCGCCGACGAGGGCGCGGCCGAGCGGCTGGCGCGTTTGCACGCCGCTCGCGGCGCGCGCGGACCGGCCGAGCTCGACGAGCCGCCGGACGAGCGCCATCTGCTCGGTGAGCGCGGGGTCCAGGAGGTCCTCGCGGACGGCCGGGAACTCGGTGAGGTGCACCGACTCGGGCGCGTCGGCGGGCCGGACGACGTCCCACACGTGGTCGGTGACGAACGGGACCATCGGCGCCATGAGGCGGGTGAGGGTCTCGAGGCACTCGTACAGGGTGGCGAATGCGGAGGCGCCGTCGGGCGTCTCGGGGCCCTCCCAGAACCGCTTGCGGGAGCGCCGCACGTACCAGTTGGACAGGTCGTCGACGAACTCGGCGAGGCGGCGCCCGGCGCGGGCGGTGTCGAACCGGTCGAGGGCGGCGTCGACCTCGCCGACCGTGCGGTGCAGTTCGGCGAGCGCCCACCGGTCGAGGAGCGGACGGTCGGCCGGGTCGGGCGCCTCGCCCATGCGGTCGGGCGTCCACGCCTTGCCCTGCGCCGCCGCGGCGTTCGCGTACAGGACGAAGAACGACGCGGTGTTCCAGTAGGTGAGGAGCACCTTGCGGACGATCTCCTCGAGCGCGCCGTGGCCGACGCGGCGGGACGCCCAGGGCAGGCCGCTGGCGAGCATGAACCAGCGGAGCGCGTCGGCGCCGTGCTCGTCCATGAGCGGGATCGGGCGGAGCACGTTGCCGAGGTGCTTGCTCATCTTGCGGCCGTCCTCGGCGAGGATCAGCCCGAGGCACAGGACGTTCTCGTAGGACGACCGGTCGAACACGAGCGTGCCGACGGCCATCAGGGAGTAGAACCAGCCGCGCGTCTGGTCCTGGGCCTCGCAGATGTACTGCGCGGGGTAGGAGGACTCGAAGACGTCCTTGTTGCGGTGGGGGGCGCCCCACTGGGCGAACGGCATCGAGCCGGAGTCGTACCAGGCGTCGATCACGTCGGGGACGCGGCGGGCCTCGGCGCCGCAGGACGGGCAGGGGAACACGACGTCGTCGACGTACGGGCGGTGCGGGTCGAGCGCGGACATGTCGGAGCCCGCGAGCTCGCCGAGTTCGGCGAGGGACTCGACGCAGGTGACGTGCTCCTCGTCCTCGCCGCAGACCCACAGCGGCAGGGGGGTGCCCCAGTAGCGGCTGCGGGACAGCGACCAGTCGACGTTGTTGCGCAGCCACTCGCCGTAGCGGCCGTGCTTGACGGTCTCGGGGAACCAGTTGGTCTTCTCGTTCTCCTCGAGCAGCCGGTCCTTGATCTGCGTGGTGCGGATGTACCAGGCGGGGAGCGCGTAATAGAGGAGCGGCGTGTGGCAGCGCCAGCAGTGCGGGTAGCTGTGCTCGAAGTGGCCGCCCCGGTAGAGGAGTTCGCGCGCGCGCAGATCCTCGGTGAGGGCCTCGTCGGCGTCCTTGAAGAACTTCCCGCCGACCATGGGCACCTCGGGCAGGAACCGCCCGTCCGGCCCGATGGGGTTGACGATGGGCATGCCGTAGTTCTTGCAGACGGTCATGTCGTCGGCGCCGAACGCGGGCGCCTGGTGGACGAGCCCCGTGCCGTCCTCGACGGTGACGTAGTCGCCGAGGACGACGTAGTGGGCGTCGGGGATGTCGACGAGGTCGAACGGGCGCCGGTACGGAGTCCGTTCGAGGTCGGCGCCCCGGTAGGCGGCGAGCCGTTCGGCGCCCTCGCCGAGGACCTGGTCGACCAGGGGTTCGGCGACGACGAGGACCTCGTCGGAGCCGGCGGGCCGCGCGGCGACGTAGGTGACGTCGGGGTGGACGGCGACGGCGGTGTTCGACACGAGCGTCCACGGCGTCGTCGTCCAGATGAGCAGCGCGGCGCCGAGGTCGGCGAGCGGTCCGGACGTCACCGGCATCCGCACGTACACCGACGGGCTGGTGACCTCCTCGTACCCGCCGGGCTGGCCGAGTTCGTGGTCGGACAGCCCGGTGCCGCAGCGCGGGCAGTACGGGGTGATGCGGAAGTCGCGGAACAGCAGGCCCTTGTCGTGGATCTGCTTGAGGGACCACCAGACGGCCTCGACGTACTGGGGGTCCATCGTGCGGTACGCCTGGGCCGTGTCGACCCAGAAGCCCATCCGCTCGGACATCTCCTCGAAGGCGTCGACGTGCCGCAGGACGGACTCGCGGCAGCGGGCGTTGAACTCCGCGACCCCGTACTCCTCGATGTCCTTCTTGCCGGTGAGGCCGAGCTCCTTCTCCACGGCGACCTCGACGGGCAGGCCGTGGCAGTCCCAGCCGGCCTTGCGGGGGACGTGGTAGCCCTTCATGGTGCGGTAGCGCGGGAAGACGTCCTTGAAGACGCGGGCCTCGACGTGGTGCACGCCGGGCATGCCGTTGGCGGTGGGCGGCCCCTCGTAGAACAGCCAGCGGGGACCGGACGCGGTGCGCTCCAGCGACCGCTCGAAGACCTTGTTCTCCTGCCAGCGGCGCAGCATGTCCCGCTCGAGGGCGGGCAGATCGACCTGCGCGGGCAGTGGCCGAAAACCTTGGCTCACGATGGCGGACCTCCGGATCGACGTGAAAACGAGCCTGCACGTGTCCGGAGGGACGAGACGCGCGCCCGGATCGTCCGGACGGGCCCCGCGGTACCACCCTCCTTGACCGCGCCGGGGTCGGCGCGGACCGCTTCGTTCGAGCCGCGGCGACCGGGTCTACTGGGCCCCGTGCGGTCGGGGCGGTTCTTCCGGAGGGCTCCGGGGTGATCAGACCGCCGTGCTCGCCCCCGGGCTCGCACCGTCCCCGGGTCGCTCATGGCTGCGTGCGGCGGCAGGTGTCCCCATCATCGCCTGCTGCGGCTGCGTGTTCCCCGACTTTAACGCACCGGAGGGCCGTCCTCTTCCGGTTATCGGCTGCGGCGGCCGTTCGTCCGTCATGGTTCCTTTCCGAGGATTCGGTGATCCCCGGGGTTTCCGGAAACTCGGGCGGGGGGCATAAGCCGTCGGTAACGATCCCAGGTCGTCGTCGACCGTGCCCGTGAAGGGGGACACCATGCCCGGACTGCCCACCGAGGCGATCAGCGTGACGGAGGCCGGCGCGGCGGCCGGGACGGGCAAGACCCGGGCCGGGGCGGCCACGAAGGCGAAACCGGCGACGAAACCGGCGGCGAAACCGGCGGCCAAGTCCCGGGGCGTCGCGAAGACGCGGCGGGGCGCCGGCGGGGGCGGCAAGGGGCCGGACGCCGCGGGCCTGCCGGTCCGCGCGGGCGAGGAGCTCTGGACGCCGGACGAGCTGGCGGAGGTGCGGGCGGGGCTGGAGGAGCAGATCGCCGAGCTGCGCGCCGACATCGCCAACTCGGCGAGCCAGATCGCCGAGGGCGACACCAGCGAGGGCGCCGGCGACGACCAGGCCGACGCGGGCGCGAAGACGTACGCGCGCGAGCACGAGCTCGCCCTCGCGTACAATTCGCAGGACCTGCTCGCGCAGAGCGAGCGGGCCGTCCAGCGGATGGACGCCGGCACGTACGGGATCTGCGAGGTCTGCGGCGAACCGATCGGCAAGGCGCGACTTCAGGTGTTCCCTCGTGCGACCCTGTGTGTGACATGCAAACAACGCGAGGAACGTCGCTGAGCGACTCAACGAACCCAGAGGGCGGGGCCGGGGAATCCACGGGATCTCCTCGGCCGCGCCGTGTCGGCGTGCTGGCCGCGGTGGCCGCCCTGGCGCTCGCCGCCGACATCGTGACCAAGATCATCGTGGTGGCGACGCTCCAGAACGAGGAGCCGATCCGGCTGCTCGGCGGGCTGCTCACGCTCCGCGAGACCCGCAACAGCGGCGCCGCGTTCTCGATCGGCACCGGCTACACGATCGTGTTCACCCTGATCGCGTCCGGTGTGGTCGTGGCGATCATCTGGACGGGGCGCAACCTGCGGAGCCTGCCGTGGGCGGTCTGCCTCGGCCTGATGCTCGGCGGCGCGCTCGGCAACCTGGTGGACCGGGTGTTCCGTGCGCCCGCGCCGCTGGAGGGCCACGTCGTCGACTGGATCCAGGTGCCGAACTGGCCGGTGTTCAACCTGGCCGACTCGGCGGTCGTCTGCGGCGGCGTCCTGGCCGTGATCCTGGCGGCGCGCGGCCTCCAGCTGGACGGCACCCGCATCACCGACGACAAGGACGCCGAGGGCGCCGAGGGCGCCGAGGGCGCCGCCGCGGCGGCCGAGCCCGCGGAGCCGAAGCCGTCCGACGCGAAGCCGTCCGACGCGAAGCCGTCCGCCCCGGAGGCGGCCGGCCCGAAGCCCGCGCAGGAGCGGGACGCGCGGACGCCGGGGGACGAGTCCTGATGGGCGAGACGCGCAGCCTCCACGTCCCCGACGGGCTGGAGGGGGAGCGGGCCGACGCGGCGCTGTCGCGGCTGTTCGGGCTCTCCCGCGGCCGGGCCGCCGACATCATCGCCGCGGGCGACGTCCTGCTGGACGGGCGCGAGCTGGCGACCAAGTCGGAGCGGCTGCAGGCGGGGGCGTGGCTCGAGGTGACGCTGCCGCCGCCGCCCGCGCCGCCCGCGCCCGTCGCCGAGCCGGTCCCGGGGATGGGGATCCTGTTCGAGGACGACGACATCGTCGTGATCGACAAGCCGATCGGCGTCGCGGCGCACCCCACGACCGGCTGGACGGGCCCGACCGTCCTCGGCGGGCTGCTCGGCGCCGGGCACACGATCGCGACGAGCGGCGCGTCCGAGCGGCAGGGCATCGTGCACCGGCTGGACGCCAACACCACCGGCGCGATGGTGGTGGCCAAGAGCGAGGGCGCCTACTCGCACCTCAAGCGCGCGTTCCGCGACCGCCGCGTCGACAAGCGGTACCGCGCGCTCGTCCAGGGCCATCCGGACCCGTTCCGCGGGACGGTCGACGCGCCGATCGACCGGCACCCGTCGGGCGACGGGCGGTTCGCGGTGGTGGCGGGCGGGAAGCCGTCGGTGACGCACTACGACACGGTCGAGGCGTTCCGGGCGGCGACGCTGCTCGACATCGGGCTGGAGACCGGCCGCACCCACCAGATCCGGGTGCACATGTCGGCGATCAAGCACCCGTGCGCGGGCGACCACCTCTACGGGGCCGACCCGACGCTGGCGGCGCGCCTGGGGCTCACGCGGCAGTGGCTGCACGCCGCGCGGCTCGGGTTCGAGCATCCCGCGACGGGCCAGTGGGTCGAGTTCGAGAGCCCCTACCCGGACGACCTCGCGCGCGCGCTCGAGATCGTCGAGTCGGAGTCCTGAGCGGGCTCACACCCCCAGCAGCCTGAGCCCGGCGGCGGTCGCGGCCGCGACCCCCAGCACCACCAGGAACGGGGCGCGCAGCAGCAGCGCCGCGACCGCCGCGCCGAGCCCGGCGACCCGGGCGGGGTCGAACTCCAGGGACCGTCCGTCGGCGAACGCCTGCACGGCGATCAGCGCGGTCAGCAGCGCGACCGGGACGAGTTCGGTGAACCGCCGCACGCGCGGGTCGTCCAGTACGGACTGCGGCGCGACGAGCCCGGCGAACTTCAGCGCGTAGCAGCCGAGGGCGGTGGCGAGCACCGCGATCCAGACGCTCATGCGGACTTCTCCCGGCGGAGCAGGGCGGGCAGGGCCGCCACGGCGGCGAGCATGACGGGCACCCCGGGCGGCAGCAGCGGCGTCGTCGCGAGCGCGACGGCGGCGGCCGCGAGCGCCACCCGGGCCTCGGTGCGCCCGGCGGTGAGGCGCGGCCACAGCAGCGCCAGGAACGCGGCCGGTCCGAGCACGTCCAGGCCCAGGGCGTCCGGGTCGCCGATCCGCCCGGCGCCGACCGCGCCGACCAGCGTGGTGACGTTCCAGGCCACGTAGAGGGTGATCGCGGTCGTGTAGAAGCCGGCGCGGGCGGACGCCTTGTCCGGCTGGGCGGTCGCGACGGCGGTCGTCTCGTCGATGACGACCTGCGCGGCGAGCGGCCGCCGCCAGCCCCGCACGTCGAGCGTCCGCGCGAGCCGCAGCCCGTAGAGAGCGTTGCGGCCGCCGAGCAGCACCGCGCCGAGGGACCCGGCGACGAGTCCGCCGCCCCCGCCGACGACGCCGGCCAGCGCGAACTGGGACGCGCCGGTGAACGCCAGCAGGCTCAGCACGCACGCCTGCGCCACCGTCAGGCCCGCGGTGACGGCCGCGGCGCCGAACGCCAGGCCGGACACGCCGACCGCGACGCCCACGCCCAGGCCGTCCCGGATCGCCGCGGAGCGCGCGTCGCCGGACGGGGCCCCCGCGGCGTCGCCGTCCGTCCGGGTGTTCGCCATCGTCATGCCGCCGACGTTAGGCGAGGCCGCGCCGGGCGTATTGAACGTTCTTGCGCCCTTCGCGTGGCGCCCCTCACACGCCCGGTCACGTGCGGGACGCCTCGACGGCGTCGAGCCCGGCCTCGATGACGGCGGTCATGATCCGGGCGAGCCGTTCGGCGCCCAGCGACGGCGCGTGCTCGGCCATCGCCGCGGCGATCGCGCGCTCCCGCTCGGGGTCCCGCCCGGCGAACCCGCCGACGGGCTTGAGCCGCTGGACGACGCCCGCGACGGCCACGCGGCGCTCCAGCAGCGCGGCGAGCGCGGCGTCGATCCCATCGATGGCGGCCCGCGCCTCGCCGACACTCGTGAGCGCCCCCACGTCCGGCAACACCACCCGCACCACGTCCCCGCCGATGGCGGTGCCTGGACGGGCGTCTTGCGGGGGGTCGGCCTGCGCGTCGGGCGGGAGGGCGGCCTGGGGGGCGGCGGGGGCGGTGGTCGGGTCGGTCATGTGGGTGCTCCCTCTCTGGCGGGCCCCGGTCGGGGCGGGCCGTGAGGGGGGAAGTCCGGGCCGCCCGGTCGGGGAAGTGTCGTTCCACGAGAAAAGGCAGAGCCCGTGGGGGGCTCTGCCTCGGCCGGCTCCGGGGTCGTCGCTTACGTGCTCGCGTCGACCGGCTCGGTCGGAGCCGGCTCGGTAAACGCGGTATAGCGACGGTCCATGGCGACGATGGTAGGCGGGACGGTCGGGTGCGCGTCAAATTCCGGGACGGTTCGTCTCGTGTCGTGAGACGGGAGGTGCCGACTAGCATGTCAGGCATGACGGGAGAGGTCGCGCATTACTGGCGGCATCCCGCGCTGCCCGACGTCGGGCTGCTGCGGGCGCGGTACGTGACGCACCGGTTCTCGCGGCACGTCCACGACGGGTACGCGATCGGGGTCATCCTCGACGGGGTGGAGGAGTTCGAGCATCCGGGGGGCGTCGAGCGGGCCGGGCGCGGCGCCGTCGTCGCCGTCAACCCGGGCACCGTCCACACCGGGCAGGCGGGGGAGCCCGACGGCTGGGCGTACCGGATGACCTACCCGTCGGTCGAGGTCCTCGCGGAGATCGCTGCCGAGCTGGGCCTGCCGCGCGGCACGCCCGCGTTCCCGAGTCCCGTCCTGGACGATCCGGACTCGGCGCGGCGGCTGCGCGCCGTCCACCGGGCGGGGGAGCGGGGCGACGCCCTCGCCGCCTCCACGATGCTGCGGACGGCCTACGCGGGGCTGCTGCGCCGCCACGCGGCCCGGTACCCGGGCGCGGGGTCCCCGGCCGGGCCGCCCGCCCTGCCGCGGGTCGTGCGGGACGCGCGGGACCTGCTGCACGCGAGCCTGATCGACCCGCCGACGCTGGAGGAGCTGGCCGCGACGGTCGGGACCCGGCCGTTCCCGCTGCTGCGGGCGTTCCGGGAGGCCACGGGCCTGCCGCCGCACGCATACCTGAACCAGGCGCGGGTCCGCGCGGCGGCCGCGCTGCTGGACGAGGGGCTGCGGCCGGGGGAGGTCGCGGCCCGCACCGGGTTCGCCGACCAGGCGCATCTGACGCGTCATTTCAAGCGCACCATGGGCGTCCCGCCGGGCGCCTACCGGGCCGCCCGGGGGTTCGGGAGTGTCGGGTCCCGGGAGACGCGCGAAGAGGGTTAAGGTTTCAGGACCGCGTCGCCCCGGAGCTCCCGTCCGGGCCGGCGATCTTCCCCCGGGACCGACGGCGACACCGCGTGCCGACCGCACGCGGGCGGTCGCATGCCACGAGCAGGAGGTGCGCCAGGCATGGCCGACTCTTTCGTCCATCTGCACGTTCACACCGAGTACTCCATGCTGGACGGGGCCGCCCGGTTGAAGCAGATGTTCGAAGAGGTCGGGCGGCAGAAGATGCCCGCGATCGCGATGACCGACCACGGCAACATGCACGGGGCCTTCGACTTCCACAAGCAGGCCACCGCCGCGGGCGTCACCCCGATCATCGGCATCGAGGCGTACATGGCGCCCGAGTCGCGGTTCCACAAGAAGAAGGTCCAGTGGGGCGAGCCGAGCCAGAAGCGCGACGACGTCTCCGGCGGCGGCCTGATCAACCACATGACGCTGTGGGCGCGCAACAAAACGGGCCTGCACAACCTGTTCAAGCTGTCGAGCCGGGCCTACACCGAGGGCTTCGTCTTCAAGTACGCCCGGATGGACGAGGAACTGCTCGCCGAGCACGCCGACGGGGTGATGGCCACGACCGGCTGCCCGTCCGGCAAGATACAGACGCGGCTGCGGCTCGGGCAGTTCGACGAGGCGCTCAAGGCCGCCGCCACGTTCCAGGACATCCTCGGCAAGGAGAACTACTTCCTCGAGCTGATGGACCACGGGCTCGACATCGAGCGCCGCGTCCGCGAGGGCCTCCTGGAGATCGGCAAGAGGCTCAACATCCCGCCGGTCGTGACGAACGACTCGCACTACACCCACGAGTCCGAGGCGACCGCGCACGACGCGCTCCTGTGCGTCCAGGTCGGCAAGCAGCTCGCCGACCCCGACCGGTTCCGGTTCGACGGCAGCGGCTACTACCTGAAGACGGCGGACGAGATGCGCGGCATCGACTCCTCGGACGCCTGGCAGGAGGGCTGCCGCAACACCCTGCTGATCGCGGAGCGGGTCGAGCCGGAGGGCATGTTCGAGTACCACGACCTCATGCCGCGGTTCCCCGTCCCCGAGGGCGAGACCGAGGAGACGTGGTTCCGCAAGGAGGTCTGGAAGGGTCTGGAGCGGCGGTTCCCGGACGGCATCCCCGAGGAGTACAAGAAGCAGGCCGAGTACGAGATGGGCGTCATCCTCGGCAAGGGCTACCCGTCGTACTTCCTCGTCGTCGCCGACTTCATCATGTGGGCCAAGGAGAACGGGATCCTCGTCGGTCCCGGGCGAGGCAGCGCCGCGGGCTCGCTCGTCGCGTACGCGATGGGCATCACCGACCTCGACCCGCTCCCGCACGGGCTGATCTTCGAGCGGTTCCTGAACCCCGAGCGCGCGTCCATGCCCGACATCGACATCGACTTCCCTGAAGACCGGCGCGCCGAGGTCATCAAGTACACGACGGAGAAGTGGGGCGCCGACAAGGTCTCCTTCATCGCCACCTTCGGCACCATCAAGGCGAAGGCCGCCATCAAGGACGCCGGCCGCGTCCTCGGCTTCCCCTACGCCCTCGGCGACCGCATCTCCAAGGCGTTCCCGCCCGCGGTCATGGGCAAGGACATCCCCCTGTCGGGCATCTTCGACGAGAAGCACCCCCGGTACGGCGAGGCGGGCGAGCTCCGCAAGCTGTACGAGGAGGAGAACGACGTCAAGCAGATCATGGATCTGGCCCAGGGCCTGGAGGGCCTGATCCGGCAGACGGGCGTGCACGCCGCCGGGATCATCATGTCCGGCGAGACGATCACCGACCACGTCCCGATCATGCGGCGGGACGCCGACGGCGCGATCATCACGCAGTTCGACTACCCGACCTGCGAGACGCTCGGCCTGCTGAAGATGGACTTTCTGGGCCTGCGGAACCTGACGATCATCGACGACGCGCTGCAGGGGATCAGGAAGAACAAGGGCACCGAGGTCGACCTGCTCGCGCTGCCGCTGACCGACCAGCCCACCTACGACCTGCTCGCCCGCGGCGACACCCTCGGGGTGTTCCAGTTCGACGGCGGGCCGATGCGGTCGCTGCTGCGGCTGATGAAGCCCGACAACTTCGAGGACATCTCCGCCGTCGGCGCCCTGTACCGGCCCGGCCCGATGGGCGCCAACTCCCACACCAACTACGCGCTCCGCAAGAACGGCCAGCAGGAGATCACCCCGATCCACCCCGAGCTGGAGGAGCCGCTCAAGGAGATCCTCGACACCACCTACGGCCTGATCGTCTACCAGGAGCAGGTCATGGCGATCGCGCAGAAGGTGGCGGGGTACACGCTCGGCAAGGCGGACCTGCTGCGCCGCGTCATGGGCAAGAAGAAGAAGGCCGAGCTGGACGCCCAGTTCGTCGGGTTCGAGCAGGGCATGGTCGACAACGGCTTCTCCAAGGAGGCCGTCAAGACCCTGTGGGACATCCTCGTCCCGTTCTCCGACTACGCGTTCAACAAGGCGCACTCCGCCGCGTACGGGCTGGTCTCCTACTGGACGGCCTACCTGAAGGCGAACTACCCCGCCGAGTACATGGCGGCGCTGCTGACGTCCGTCGGCGACGACAAGGACAAGAGCGCCCTGTACCTGAGCGAGTGCCGCCGCATGGGCCTGAAGGTGCTGCCGCCGGACGTCAACACCTCCGAGGCCGACTTCACCCCGCTCGGGGACACCGAGATCCGGTTCGGGCTGTCGGCGGTCCGCAACGTCGGGACGAACGTCGTCGACGGCATCGTCGCGGCGCGCAAGGAGAAGGGCGCCTACACCGACTTCAACGACTTCCTCAACAAGGTCCCGCCGATCGTGTGCAACAAGCGGGTCGTGGAGTCGCTGATCAAGGCGGGCGCGTTCGACGAGCTCGGCCACGAGCGCAAGGCCCTGCTGATGGTGCACGAGCAGGCCATCGACTCGGTCATCGACATCAAGCGCAAGGAGGCCATCGGGCAGGACTCCCTGTTCGGGGCCCTGGAGGACGACGGCGGCGAGGACGCGTTCGCCGTCGCGATCCCCGAGGGCGAGGAGTGGGACAAGACCACCCTCCTCGCGTTCGAGCGGGAGATGCTCGGCCTGTACGTCTCCGACCACCCGCTGCTCGGCGTCGAGCACATCCTGGAGCGCGAGGCCGACTGCGCCATCGCGTCCCTCAACGAGGGGGAGCGGCCCGACGGGCAGATCGTCGTCGTGGCGGGGCTGCTGTCGGGCCTGCAGCGCAAGGTCACCAAGCAGGGCAACTCGTGGGCGATGTTCCAGCTCGAGGACCTCGCCGGTTCCATCGAGGTGCTGTGCTTCCCGTCGGCCTACCAGCTGTGCTCCACGCTGCTCGCCGAGGACGCCATCCTGATCGTCAAGGGCAAGCTGGACCGCCGCGAGGACGTCGCGAAGATCATCGCGATGGAGGTCACCCAGCCCGACCTGACGATCACCGACGCGGTCGGGCCGCTGTCGGTCAGCCTGCCGCTGAACCGCTGCACGCCGCCGACCCTGTCGCGCCTCAAGGAGGTGCTGACCACCCACCCCGGCTCCGCCGAGGTGCACCTGCACCTGCAGAACGGCCCCCGCACGACGGTCGTCCGGCTCGACGACCGGCTGCGCGTGTCGCCGTCCCCCGCGCTGATGGGCGACCTGAAGCAGCTTCTCGGCCCGTCCTGCCTCGGCTGACGGTCCCGGGCCGGTCCGGTGACCGGACCGGCCCGGGACGTCCCCCGCGCGCGGCTACTCGATCATGAACTCGCGGGTGCGGAGCGGACGGTCGACGACGCGGACGTCCCCGAGCCAGGCGTGCAGGACCTGGTTGAGCCGCCCGCCGTACTCGCGGCCGCCCAGCATCCACGGCAGCCCCAGCGTGGCGATCCCCTTCGACGGGGTCGCCGGGTTGCGGACGACCGGGCAGCCCTCGACGTACATGGTGGTGCGGCGCCCGTCGTTGACGACGGCGACGTGGCACCACTCGTCCACCGGCAGCTCGTGGCCCCAGTTGGTGACGAGCCCGTCCCGGTTCAGCGGGAGCGGCGCCCACTGGAGTTCGAGGCTCGCCGACAGGCCGAGCACGGCCACCGGCTCCTCCGGGTCGCCCTCGGTCTTCCCGGCCCGCCCGAGGGTGCCCCACCGGCTCAGCAGCGCCGCCCAGCCGTGGCGCCGGCCGTCCCAGTCCGCCGGGACCTTGAAGAACGCCTCGATGGTGTAGCCGCGGCCGAAGTCGGCCTTGTTCAGCGGCGCGTCCGCGGCGGTCTCCAGGTAGGCGCCGCGCAGCGGGCCGTTGCCGCCGCCGAAGAACAGGCTGCCGTGGCCCGGCTGGTCCGGGTGGTGGTCGGCGGACCAGCGCAGCGCCTCCGCCGGGGTGCCCGGCACCGCCTTGCGGGCCAGGTGGTTGCCCCGCCCGGACAGGTCCGCGACCCGCTCGGCGTCCCCGACCGGCGTCCCGTCGGCGCGCCCGGAGTCGAACCGCCAGTACGCCACCGTCCCCGGCACCAGCAGCCGCTTCGCGGGACGGGACGGCCGGACGGGCGCGGGCGCGAACCCCGCGAACCGCCGGTCGAAGTCGATCGGGACGCTGAACCGGTCGTCGTCCCCGGTCAGGATCAGCTCGCGGCGCTCGAGCTCGTTCAGGTCGTCCTCGTCGCGCCCGCTCACCCACGGCGCGTACGTCTCGACGTCGACGACGCCGCGGGCGAGGTCGAAGCGGTACAGCCGGATCATCGCGGCGCCGCCGTAGTAGCGGTCCTGGTAGTTCGCGATGTGCACGTGGACGTCGTTGCCCGCGGCGTTCTTGCGGACGGTGCGGGCGGGCGGCCAGAAGTGGCCGTTCAGGCACAGGAAAATCTGGTCGTTGCCGTCGATCAGCTCGTCCCACAGCCGCTCCCCGTAGGCGGAGAACGCCGCCTCCCCGGGACGGTCGCCGATGTGCACCAGCTCGTGGGTGGTGAGGATCGCGGGCGTCTTCGGGTGCCGCTTCAGGACGCCGCGGGCCCAGTCGAACCCGGCGGCGGACGCGCGCCAGTCCATCGCGAGCAGCAGCCACTCCCGGCCGCCGCCCTCGAACCGGTGGTAGGTGTGGTAGCCGTCGGGGGACGCGCCGCCGAACGTCCGCATCCGGCGGTACCGGTGCGGGCCGAAGTGGTCGAGGTACGGGCTTGGGCCGCGCCGGTCGTCCGTCGAGGAGTCGATGTCGTGGTTGCCGGCGAGGACGCTGTAGGGCATGCGGCCCCGGTCCAGGGTCCCGAACGTGCGGGCGATCTCCTCCAGCTCGCCGTCCGCCGCGTTCTGCACGAGGTCGCCGAGGTGGGCGAGGAACACGATGTTGTCGGCCTTGCGCCGCTCCAGGACGTGCCGGAACGACGCCCGGACCGGGTCGGGGTTGATCGCGTCGCCGTCGAAGAGGTACTGGGTGTCGGGCATCACCGCGAGCGTGAACGTGGAGTCGTCCGCCCGCGCCGCCCGCGCCGCGCCGGGGCCCGCCGGGGCCCGCCGCCGCGGCGGCCGGTCCGGCGGCGGCGACGCCCGCCACCGCGGCGCCGGCCCCGGCCGCCCCCGCGCCGAGCAGGAAGGCCCGCCGCCCGGTGCCGCCCGTCCCGTCCCGCCCGTCCCGGGTCCGTACCGTGTCGCTCACGTCTCGGTCCGTCACGTCTCGTGCTCCCTCCGCGCCGATGATCAACGAGCACGGTAGGAGCGCGCGGCGGACCTGCCGGGACGGCCGCGGGCAACGGCCGCGGAAGCGTGGATGAACAGATCATCGGCGCCCCGGCGGGGCCCGGTTCAGCCGCCGAGGAGGGCGCCGGCGGCGGGCACGACCTCGCGCGCCCAGCGGCGGACCTGCGTCTCGTCGGCGTGCTCCGGCCAGTAGACGAACGTGTCGAAGCCCGTCTCCGCCGCGAGGTCGGCGAGGACGCGCGCCCACCCGGCGGCGTCGGTGCGGATCGGCTCCTCGCCCTCCAGCCGGACGGTGCCCGGCCCGTCGGTGATGTGCCCGACGAGCTGCGCCATGCGGGTGACGGCGGACGGGGCGCGGCCCGCGTCCTCGGCGGCCCGGGTGACGGCGTCCTGCGCGGCGCGCCACCGCTCGTACGGCAGGTAGTGCGGGATCGGCGCGGCCCAGCCGTCGGCGACGCGCCCGGTCAGCGCGTGCGCCCGCGGCCCGACGCTGCCCAGCCAGATCCCGATGGGGTGCGCGGGCGCCGGACCGGCGTGGACGCCCTCCGCGGAGTAGTGCTCGCCCTCGATCCGGACGGTCTCGCCCGGCCGCCACATCGCCCGGATGATCGCGATCGCCTCCTCGAGGGCCCGCAGCGCCTCCCCGGGCGTGCGGGACGGCCCGCCCATCGCGGCGATCGCGGGCCAGAACGCGCCCGCGCCGAGCGCCAGCTCGAACCGTCCGCCGCTCAGCAGGTCGAGGGTCGCGGCCTGCTTGGCGAGGACGGCGGGGCCGCGCAGCGGCAGGCTCGCCACGTCGGGGAAGACCCGCAGCCGCTCGGTGTCGGCGAGCAGCGCCGCCATGAGCGCGACCGTGTCGGCCTGGTCGGCGGCGTACGGGTGGTCCTGGACGCCGAGCAGGTCGAGGCCGTCCTCGTCGGCCGCGCGGGCGAGGGCGCGGACGTCGTCGAGGCGTGCGGCGGACGGGGCGAGCTGGATGCCGAATCGGTACGTCATGCGTCCGACGCTAGCGAGGGGGGCCCGGGCCGCGAATCCGTAGCGGTACGGGCGGCGGCCACGGGAGCGGCCGACGTGGTCAGCCGCTCAGGGATCAGCCGCTCAGGGGTCAGCCGCTCAGGGGTCAGCCGCTCAGGCCGGCGGGGCTCAGCTCGGCCCGCCAGTCGAGGAAGCGGCCGAGGCCGTCGAAGTGGACGCGGGCGCGGGCGCCCGGCGCCAGCACCTCGGTCTCCATGTCGGTCTGCCGGTAGCCGACGCGGTGCTCGGCGAGGAACCCGGCGAGGGTGAGCCGCGGCTCGTGCGGGAACAGGCCCGTGGCGTCCTTGAGCAGCCGCGGCACGGTGACGGGGTCGAAGGACGTGGCGGGCACCTGGGGGTCGTCGACGTGCAGGTACGCCGAGCCGCCGTCGTAGCCCGCGTTGATGTAGCCGCCGCCGCGCAGCACGCCGCCCGCGGCCATCGCGATCAGCTCGCCGCCGTGCCCGGCCGTCCCCTCGTACCAGGACAGGTCCACCTCGGGGGTGGTGAACTCGGTGATGCCCAGCCGTTCGCCGACCGTCCGGACGACCAGCGTCGGGACGACCGCGGGGTGCTCGTCGCCGAACTGCGGGTTCGCCCATCCCCACAGCCAGGTGCGCTCGCGCACGGCGTAGCTGCCGAGCAGCGAGACCCGGACCGTGACACCGCCGCTGGTGTAGGTGCGGGCGGTGAGGTCGGCGCTCCAGTCCTCGCGGGGCAGGAATTCCGCGAGCGCCTCCTGCCGCTGCAGGACGACGGCCGCCAGGGCGGCGCCGAGGCGTTCGAACGCGGGACTGAATCCGGACATGTCGGGCACACTATCCCAGTGGTCGAGGCGGGTACGGGCGTCGCGAGACCGCCCTTGCATTGTCGATCGGCTGACCACGGCAGGCTAGTCTTTCGCCGACAGCGGAGTCTCGGATGGGAGCGGGCGAGGTGCGCGGACCGACCGGTAGACGCGTTGCGGCCGGGCTGGTCACGACCCTGATCATGACGGTGCTCGGACCACTCGCGGGCCTGCTGTGGGCGTGGACCGCGCCCGAGGTGACATATGTCATCTTCCGCGGTGACACCTACCTCGCCGACCCCGAGAGCCAGGCGCCGATCGGCACCGACATCCGGTTCGCCCTGATCGTCCTGGCGGCGGGCGTGCTCTGCGGCGCCGCCGCCTACCTGGCGGGGGGCCGCGGCAACGACATCGCGCTGCTGCTGGGCCTGGCCGCGGGCGGCGTCCTCGCCGGGGTGCTCGCCTGGCGCACCGGCCACATGATCGGTTTGGACGAGTTCCGCGCCGCGGTGCGCGCCGCCGCCGACCGGGAACGGGTCACCGGCGTCGCCGAGCTGCGTGCCCGGGGGCTGCTGGTGTGCTGGCCCGTCGCCGCGGTCGGCGCCTACGGCGTCCTCGAACTGGTGGTGCGGCGGCTACCCGCGCGCGACGACGGCGACCCGGGCGCCGGTGAGCCGGACGAGGTCGGCGGGGCGCAGTTCGATCTGGAGTCCGCGCCGACCGGCGGAGACGTAGATCGTCGGGAGGGCTGAGGCCGACGCGTCCAGCACCGTCGGCAGCCGCCGGCGCTGCCCGAGCGGGCTGATCCCGCCGACGACGTACCCGGTGGCGCGCTCGGCGTCGCGCGGGTCGGCCATCTTCGCCCGCTTCCCGCCGGCGGCCGCGGCCAGCGCCTTGAGGTCCAGGCTGCCCGAGACCGGGACGACCGCGACGGTGAGGTGGCCGTCCACCTTGGCCAGCAGCGTCTTGAAGATGCGGTCGTGCGGGATCCCCAGCGCGTCGGCGGCGGCCGCCCCGTAGGACTCGGCGTCGGGGTCGGGCTCGTAGGGGTGCAGGGTGTGCTCGATCTTCGCCTTCGCGGCGGCGACGGTGGCCGGCGTCCCGCCGCCTCCCTGCTTCCCGCCGGACTTCGTCTTGCTCATGGGCCGAGTCTCTCGCACCCGTCCACCGGTTTTCCCGCGCGCGCGGGGGCGTGCGCGGGCCCGTCAGTTCGGGTGGAACGAGCCGTCCAGGAACTGGCCGGCCGGGAGGGTCGGCAGCGACGCCAGAATGCGGTTCTCCCGCAGCAGCAGGTCGCGTTCGGCCCGCAGCCGCAGCGCCGCGTCCTCGCACTCCAGCATCCGCTGCTTCTCGTGGCCGTCCAGGATCAGCGAGGACGCGATCAGGTACGACAGCCGCACCGGGTCGGCCGGCAGCTCGACCTCCTCGGCGGGCCCCGCCCCGGCGGCGCGCAGCCGCTCCAGGTACCGGCCGAACAGCCAGCGGACGTGCCGCGCCGCGGGCGCCGGGTCGCTCCCGCGCTCCTCGGGGAGGAACTCGACCTCCCCCTGCAGGTAGGGGCGCGAGCGGTCCAGCTCCTTCAGCCGGAACCGGCGGGTGCCGACGGCCACGACGTCGAACCGCCCGTCCGGGTGCCGCGTCGTGTCGTGGATCTCGGCGAAGCACCCCACCCCGGACAGCCGGCGCGCCGCGTCGTTGCCGACCTCGTGCCCCAGTTCGATGTTGACCACGCCGAACCCGTGCGGTTCGGGCGTTTCCAGGAGGTCGGCGACGAGCCGGCGGTACCGCTCCTCGAAGAGGTGCAGCGGCAGGACCAGGCCCGGGAACAGCACGGTGCCCAGGGGGAAGAGGGCGATCCGCTCCGTCACGCTGTGTCTCCTGTGCTCGCGGGGGGCGCCCGCCGATGTGGACGCACTCCACAGCAGCCTACGTCGCCGCCGATGATCTTGGTAAGCATCGATTTTTCAAATTGTGAAGCGGGAGTCACCGCGGCGGGCGCGCGGCGGGACGGCGCCGCGGTGGCGCCCGCCGCGTGGCGTGCGTCTCTCGTGCGTCTCGGCACGTGAGACGGTGCGCGAGGGGGCGGGCGCACTCCGTAGACTGGTCCGCGTGATTTCCCGTATCGACCTGCGCGGCCCGCTTCCCGGCGAGCTGCGCTCCGTGCTGCCCCGCGCCGAACTCGACGTCGAGGCCGCCCTGGACAAGGTGCGGCCCATCTGTGCGGACGTCCGCCATCGCGGCGCCGCGGCGGTCCGGGAACACACGAAGATCTTCGACGGCGTCGAGCTGGAGAGCACCCGCGTCCCGGTCGCCGAGATCCACCGGGCCCTCGCCGAGCTCGACCCGAAGGTCCGCGACGCCCTCGAGGAGAGCATCCGCCGCGCCCGCGTCGTGCACCGGGCGCAGCGCCGCACCGACGTCACGACGCAGGTCGTGCCGGGCGGCACCGTCACCGAGCGGTGGATCCCCGTCGGCCGCGTCGGGCTGTACGTCCCGGGCGGCCGCGCCGTGTACCCGTCGAGCGTGGTCATGAACGTCGTCCCCGCGCAGGAGGCGGGCGTCGCGTCGCTGGCCGTCACCTCGCCCGCGCAGTCCGAGTTCGGCGGACGGCCCCACCCGGCGATTCTCGCGGCGTGCGCGCTGCTCGGCGTCGACGAGGTGTACGCGGCGGGCGGCGCCCAGGCGATCGCGATGTTCGCCTACGGCACCGAGGAGTGCCCGCGCGCCGACCTCGTCACCGGCCCCGGCAACGTGTACGTCGCCGCCGCGAAGCGGCTGCTCAAGGGCGTGATCGGCATCGACGCCGAGGCGGGCCCGACCGAGATCGCGATCCTCGCCGACGGCACCGCCGACCCGGTGGACGTCGCCGCCGACCTGATCAGCCAGGCCGAGCACGACGTGCTCGCCGCCGCCGTCCTCGTCACCGACTCGCCCGAGCTGGCGAACGCGGTCGAGGCCGAGCTGAAGGCGCAGGTCGCGCGGACGAAGCACACCGAGCGGATCACCGAGGCCCTCGCGGGCCGCCAGTCCGGCATCGTCCTGGTCGACGACGTCGAGGCCGGGCTGAAGGTCGTGGACGCCTACGCCGCCGAGCACCTGGAGATCCACACCGCCGACGCGGCCGCCGTCGCCGCGCGCGTCCGCAACGCCGGGGCGATCTTCGTCGGCCGGCACGCGCCGGTGTCGCTCGGCGACTACCTCGCCGGGTCCAACCACGTGCTGCCCACCGGCGGGTGCGCCTGCCACTCCTCGGGCCTGTCCGTGCAGTCGTTCCTGCGCGGCGTGCACGTCGTCGAGTACGACCGCGACGCGCTCGCCGCCGCCACCGGCCGGGTCGTCGCGCTCGCCGAGGCCGAGGACCTGCCCGCGCACGGCGCCGCGCTCAAGGCCCGCTTCGACTGGGAGATCCCCTCGTGACCGACCTGTCCGACCTGCCGCTGCGGGACGACCTGCGCGGCCGGGAGCCCTACGGCGCCCCGCAACTGGACGTCCCGTACGCGCTGAACACCAACGAGAACCCGTACCCGCCGTCCGAGGCGCTGGTGAAGGCGCTCGGCGAGGCCGTCACGGACGTCGCCGGCACCCTCAACCGCTACCCCGACCGGGACGCGGTCGCGCTCCGCGCCGACCTCGCGGCGTTCCTCAACGCCGACACGCCCGGCGCCGGGCTCACCGGCCGCCGGGTGTGGGCGGCGAACGGCTCCAACGAGATCATCCAGCAGATCCTGCAGGCGTTCGGAGGCCCCGGCCGCACCGCGCTCGGGTTCGAGCCGTCCTACTCGATGCACCCGATCATCACGGCGGTGTCCGGCACCCGCTGGGTCAACGCCGCCCGCGACGAGGACTTCGGCCTCGAACCGGCGCGCGCCGTCGCCGCCGTCGAGGAGCACCGCCCCGACGTGGTGTTCCTGACGTCGCCGAACAACCCCACCGGGACGTCCCTGCCGCTGGAGACGATCGAGGCCGTGCTGGACGCCGCGCCCGGCATGGTCGTGATCGACGAGGCGTACGCCGAGTTCCGCCGCGCCGGCACCCCGTCCGCGCTGACCCTGCTGGACGGACGGCCCCGCCTGATCGTCACCCGCACGATGTCCAAGGCGTTCGCGATGGCGGGCACCCGCCTCGGCTACCTCGCCGCCGACCCGGCCGTCATCGACGCGCTGCTGCTGGTGCGGCTCCCGTACCACCTGTCGGCCGTCACGCAGGCCGTCGCCCGCACCGCGCTGGCGCACGGCGACGAACTGCTCGGCACCGTCGACGCGCTGCGCCGCGAACGCGACGACCTCGTCGGGTGGCTGCGCGGCGAGGGCCTCACGGTCGCCGACTCCGACGCCAACTTCGTCCTGTTCGGCCACTTCCCGGACCGGCGCCGGGTCTGGGAGGGCCTGCTCGAGCGGGGTGTGCTGATCCGCGAGGTCGGGCCGCCCGCATGGCTGCGGGTCAGCGTGGGCACCCCCGACGAGATGGCGGCGTTCCGCACCGCACTGAAGGAGAGTCTGTGACGCGCAAGGGCAGAGTCGAGCGCGGGACCAAGGAGACCCAGGTCCTCGTCGAGATCGACCTCGACGGGACCGGCCGGGTCGACGTGGCCACCGGCGTGGGGTTCTTCGACCACATGCTGGCGCAGCTCGGCAAGCACGGGTCGTTCGACCTGACCGTCAAGACGACCGGCGACCTGCACATCGACAGCCACCACACGATCGAGGACACCGCGATCGCGCTCGGCCAGGCGTTCCGCGAGGCGCTCGGCGACAAGGCCGGCATCCGCCGGTTCGCCGACGCGTCCATCCCGCTGGACGAGGCGCTCGCGCAGGTCACCGTGGACGTCTCGGGCCGCCCCTACCTCGTGCACGTCGAGCCGGACGGCATGGCCCCGATGATCGGCCCCGAGTACGACACCACGATGACCCGGCACGTCTTCGAGTCGTTCGTGTCGAACGCCCGGGTGGCGCTGCACGTCCACGTCCCTTACGGGCGCAACGCCCACCACATCGTCGAGGCCCAGTTCAAGGCCCTCGCCCGGGCGCTGCGCGACGCGGTCGCGTTCGACCCGAAGGTGCACGGCGTGCCGTCCACGAAGGGGGCCCTGTAACCGTGGAGATCGGCGGCCTGGAATTCTCCTACGGCAACGTCGCGGTCTTCGCGGTGGCGGTGTTCCTGCTGGCCGGGGTGTACAGCTTCGTCAAGCAGGGCCTCAAGATCGCCGCGGTGATCGTGTTCGTGCTGGCCGCGATGGCGTTCGCCGGGGGAGTGATGTGGCTGTGAGCCGCCCCGAGATCGTCGTCCTCGACTATGGGTCGGGGAACCTGCGGTCCGCCGAACGGGCCGTGGCCCGCGCGGGCGCGTCCGTCACCGTCACCGCCGACCGGGACGCCGCGCTGAACGCGGACGGCCTGGTCGTGCCGGGCGTCGGCGCGTTCGCCGCCTGCATGGCCGGGCTGAAGGCGGTGCGCGGCGACCAGATCATCGGCCGCCGGCTCGCCGGGGGACGGCCCGTGCTCGGCATCTGCGTCGGCATGCAGATCCTGTTCTCCAAGGGCATCGAGCACGGCGTCGTCACCGAGGGCTGCGACGAGTGGCCCGGCACCGTCGACCGGCTCGACGCGCCGGTCGTCCCGCACATGGGCTGGAACACCGTGGACGTCCCCGAGGGCTCCACCCTGTTCCGCGGCATCGAGGACGCGCGGTTCTACTTCGTCCACTCCTACGCGGCGCGCCGCTGGGAGCTGGAGCCCGACCCGATGGGCCGCATCCGGCCGCCGCTCGTCACGTGGGCCGAGCACGGCGACCGGTTCGTCGCCGCCGTGGAGAACGGCCCGCTGTGCGCCGCGCAGTTCCACCCGGAGAAGTCCGGCGACGCGGGCGCCGAACTGCTGCGCAACTGGCTGTCCACCCTCGCCTAGACGCCGCGACGCCACCGACCGGTATCGATAGGCTTTCCGTATGACTGGGGTTTCCGCATGACACTGACGCTGCTTCCCGCCGTCGACGTCGCCGACGGGCAGGCCGTGCGCCTCGTCCAGGGCGAGGCCGGCACCGAGACCTCCTACGGCGCCCCGCTGGAGGCCGCCCTTGCCTGGCAGGAGGCGGGAGCGGAGTGGATCCATCTGGTCGACCTGGACGCCGCGTTCGGCCGCGGCTCCAACCGGGAGCTGCTCGCCGAGGTCACCGGCAAGCTCGACGTGAAGGTCGAGCTGTCCGGCGGCATCCGCGACGACGCGTCCCTGGAGGCCGCCCTCGCGACCGGCTGCGCCCGCGTCAACATCGGCACCGCCGCGCTGGAGAACCCCGACTGGTGCCGCAAGATCATCGCGTCGCACGGCGACCGCATCGCCGTCGGCCTGGACGTGCGCGGCACCACGCTCGCCGCCCGCGGCTGGACCCGCGAGGGCGGCGACCTGTGGGAGGTCCTCGCCCGCCTCGAGGACGACGGCTGCCCCCGCTACGTCGTCACCGACGTCACCAAGGACGGCACCCTGCGCGGCCCCAACACCGACCTGCTGCGCGACGTGTGCGCCCGCACCGACAAGCCCGTCGTCGCGTCCGGCGGTGTGTCGTCCCTGGACGACCTGCGCGCCATCGCCGGGCTCGTCCCGGACGGCGTCGAGGGCGCGATCGTCGGGAAGGCGCTCTACGCGGGGGCGTTCACCCTCGAGGAGGCCCTGGAGGCCGTCAAGTGACCGTCGCCGTCCGCGTCATCCCCTGCCTGGACGTCGACGCCGGGCGCGTCGTCAAGGGCGTCAACTTCCAGAACCTGCGGGACGCGGGCGACCCGGTCGAGCTCGCGCATCGCTACGACGCCGAGGGCGCCGACGAGCTGACGTTCCTCGACATCACCGCGTCCAGCGCCGACCGCTCCACCACCTACGACGTCGTCCGCCGCACCGCCGAGCAGGTGTTCATCCCGCTGACGGTCGGCGGCGGCGTCCGCACCGTCGACGACGTCGACCGGCTGCTGCGCGCGGGCGCCGACAAGGTGTCGGTGAACACCGCCGCGATCGCCCGCCCCGAGTTCCTGCGGGAGGCCGCGCACCGGTTCGGCTCCCAGTGCATCGTGCTGTCGGTGGACGCGCGCCGCGCGCCCGGCACCCCGTCCGGGTTCGAGGTCACCACCCACGGCGGCCGCAAGGGCACCGGCATCGACGCGATCGAGTGGGCCCGCCGCGGCGCCGAGCTCGGCGTCGGCGAGATCCTGCTGAACTCGATGGACGCCGACGGCACCAAGAACGGCTTCGACCTGGAGATGCTCGGCCGCGTCCGGGAGACCGTCGCGATCCCGGTGATCGCCAGCGGCGGCGCCGGCGCGGTCGGCCACTTCGCGCCCGCCGTCGAGGCCGGCGCCGACGCCGTTCTCGCCGCGAGCGTCTTCCACTTCGGCGACCTGAAGATCTCCGACGTCAAGGACGCCCTGAGCGCCGCCGGACACCCCGTCCGCTGACCCGGAGGACCCGGAGGACCCCCCATGCGCGTCGCTCTCGCCACCTGCTCCCGCCTGCCCGACGGCAACGACGACGTCCGCGCCCTCGCCGGGGCCCTCGCCGGCCTGGGCGTCCGCGCCGAGCCCGCCGTCTGGGACGCCGACGTCGACTGGTCCCGGTACGACCTCGTCGTCGTCCGCACCACGTGGGACTACACGCACCGCCCGGACGAGTTCCTCGCGTGGGCCGACGGGCTCCCGCACGTCCTCAACCCCGCGTCGGTGCTGCGCTGGAACACCGACAAGCGGTACCTGCGCGACCTGGCCGACGCGGGCGTCCCGGTCGTCCCGACCCGCTGGGACCCCGACGACGTCCCGTCCGACTGGCCCGAGTACGTGATCAAGCCCGCGGTGTCCGCCGGGTCCCGCGACACGGCCCGCTGGAGCACCGCCGAGGCCGCCGCCGCCCGCGCCCACCTGCGCGGACTCCGCGACGCCGGACGCACCGTGATGCTGCAGCCGTACCTGTCCCACATCGACACGGCGGGGGAGAAGGCGCTGGTCTTCCTCGACGGCGAGTACAGCCACGCCGCCCGCAAGGCCCCGATCCTCGCCCCCGGCACGGGCGTCCAGGGCCTCGTCGTCCCCGGCGACGGCCGCGGCGCCGTCACCGGCGCCGCCGCGACCGCGGCCGAGCTCGACGTCGCGCGCCGCGCCCTCGCGGCCGTCCCGGGCGCCCCCGACCTGCTCTACGCCCGGGTGGACCTCGTCCCCGGGCCCGACGGCTCGCCGGTCGTCCTGGAGCTGGAGCTGACCGAACCCAACCTCTTCCTGGCGCACGGCGACGACGCGGTGATGGTCCTGGCCAAGGCGATATCCGCCCGAGGGGACGGCCCCCTGGAGCCCCCGTCACGGTGACGGCGATCCCCGCGTGCCGTTGCGGGGACTCGTGAATCGCGCGGCTTCCGCACGCACCGCGGCCCCGGGCGCGGGCGGTCGGGGAGCGAGGGTCAGGTCCCGTTCCGGACGAGGTGCTCTTCGGCCTCCGGGTCGGGGTCGGCGCACTCGGGGGACGCCTCGACGATCGGCAGGATGATCGCCGACGGGTGGTCGGGGTCGTGGAAGACCTCCTGGTGCGCGGCGACCATCGTCCGGGCGGTGACGAGCGGCTCGCCGGTGCCCGGGTTCGCCGCGACCTTCGGGTGGGCGCCGCTCGCCACGTGCACCCGGACGCGGTGGCCGCGGCGGAACCGGTGGCCGGTCGGCCACAGGTCGACCGCGATGCGGCGGATGCCGTGGGTGCCGACGGGCTTCTCGGCGGCGGCCGGGAGCCGCAGGCCGCCCTCGCACACGTTGCGGGACGCGCCGTCCGGTCCCACGTCGCAGAGCCGGACGACGAAGTCGGTGTGCTCGCGGTCGGACCGGACGAACAGGTCGGCGGCGAGCGGCCCGATGACGTCCAGGTCCCGGTCGAGGACGGGCGAGGTGAACACGAGCACGTCGTGCCGCCGCTCCAGCGGCCGGTTGTCGACCGGCCGGGAGCTGCCGAGCAGCGTGGGGCCGCCGAGCGCCGGGGTGGGGTGCTCGGGGTCGAACCGGTAGGCGCTCGGCCGGGAGCGGCGCGGGCCGTCGGGGCCGAGCCCGCCGCCGGGGTGCAGGTGCCAGCGCTCCTGCCGCATCCCGGGCGGCGGCCAGTCGCGGTAGTTGCGCCACTCGCGGGCGCCCGTCACGTACACCCGGACCGGGTCGGGGCGCAGGCCGGACGCGTCGCCGAGCAGGTGCGCGCGGAACCAGGCGAGCGACTCCCGCAGCGACACGATCCCGTGCCGGGGGTCGGTGTGCCACCAGGGGCCGATCGTGAGGTAGGGCCGGTGCCCCGCGGCCCGCAGCGCCAGGTAGTCGCGGATCTCCCACGGCAGGAACACGTCGAACCACCCGCCGAGCAGGTTCACCGGCGCCGCCACCTCGCCGACGGTGCCGCTGAAGTCGCGGGTGTCCCAGTAGCCGTTGTCGGCGCCCTGCGCGGCGAGGAGGTCCTGGTAGAAGCGCATCTCCTCGCCGCCGGTCAGCACGTCCAGCTCCGACAGCGGACGTCCCGACGCGGCGGCCCGCGCCACCCTGCGGCGCGCGAACAGGGGCCCGGTCAGCAGGCCGAGCGGCTGCTGCTGCTGGTGCGTCAGGTTCGTCCAGGTCAGCGTGGACTCCAGCGCGAACGATCCGCCGACGTAGGCGGCGTCCCGGAACGAGGACGCCGTGACCTGCAGCGACATCGCCTTCAGTTCGGGACCGGCCTCGGCCGCCGTCGCCCACGCCGTGTACCCGAGGTAGCTGGCGCCGTAGGTCGCGAACGATCCGTTGAACCACGGCTGCCGCTTCAGCCACTCGACGGTGGCGAGCCCGTCGTCGCGCTCGCTGCCGAGCGGGTCGAACTCCCCGCCCGAACCGAACGTCCCGCGCGCGCTCTGCGCGACGAGCTGGAACCCGAACGGGACGAACAGCAGCCCGTTCGCCAGCGCGGCGGGGCCGCGCCGCCCGTACGGGGTCCGCACGAGGATCGTGGGCGGCGGTTCCTTCGCCCCGGCCGGGATGTACCGGTCGGCGAGCAGGGTCACGCCGTCCCGCATCGGGACGGGGATGTCGCGCTCGACGGTGTAGCGGGGCAGTCCGGGCGGCCGGGGCAGTCCGGGCGGGCGCGGGAGCCCGGGCGGGCGGGGGATCCGGAACGGCGGAGTGGGCAGTCGGTCCCACGGGGCCATGTTCCCTCCCCCTGTCCTGGACGTTATGTGCGTTCACGACCACATCGGCTCTCACGACCATACGTAACCGTTCATGCCGCGCCGAATCCCCGGCGTCACACCGGTCACGGCCGTCCGGCCCGCATCAGAAGCCCCTGCGAAACCCCTTCCGAATCTCGTTCGGGGCGGGTGGCGGGGCCCGGCGGCGGCCCCCGTCTGGTGGACGGGCCCTCCGGATGAGATCGTGGACGGGACCGATCCTGATCAGGGGGAACAGCAGGGGGACGACATGTGGCCAGGGGCGAATCTGCCGATGGGAACGCCGCCCGCGGGACCGGCCGGCCCGGCCGGGCCGCCGCCGCCCATCCGGCCCGCCGCGGGCTGGTACGCGCTGCCGATCAGCCTCGGCGTCCTGGCCGTGCTGGTCTTCTTCGGCGCGTTCGCGCTGCTGTGGACGGAGTCGGAGGTCGCCGACGGGCCCTCGTCGGAGGGCCCCGAATCGGGCGTGGCGCTGCGCCTGGAGGAGGGGTACGGCTACTTCGTCTACGTGCGGGACGGCGGCTCGGAACCGCAGTCCTGCGCCGTCGTGACGGGGGAGGGGACGGTCCCGGTCCGGCTGACCACGGAGCACTCGTGGGTGGCCTCGGAGGTCGAGAACCACACGTACGCGGCGACGTTCACCTCCCCGGTCACCGGGCAGGCGCAGGTGGCGTGCCAGGGGACGGGCGGCTGGATCCGGGTGCAGCCGGACGACGCGTCCCTGCTGTACCTCGGTCTGGCGTTCTTCCTGTCGCTGGGCTTCGTGATCGTCGCCCTCGCGTCGCTGCCGGTGATCATGCTGCGGCGCAGTGCGGCCCGGCGCCGCGCCGCCGCCGTGACCGGCCCGCCGTACCCGTACTGAGCCCCGGCGGGGACGTGCCGGGGCGGCGGGTCAGGAGCCGAGTTCGCGTTCGAGCGGGGTGCGGAACCTCGGGACCGCGCGGACGTCGCCGTACCAGGCGGCGATCCGCTCGGCCTCCCGCTCGGCGGCTACGCGCGCCTCGGCGCCCGCGTCCTCCAGGAAGCGCAGCGCGATCTCGCCGTCCGGGCGCTGCGCCCAGCCGCCGACGATGCGCCCGTCCCACCAGATCGTCGGGCCGATGTTGCCGTTGCGGTCGAACAGCGCGGGACGGTGCTCGCCGAGGAACCAGCCGCGTTCCTGCCAGCCCATCGGGGTGGGGTCGAGGGCGGGCAGCAGCGCCGCCCACGGCTCGGGGGCCTCGACCGGCTCCAGGTCGTCGCCGAGGACGATCCCGGTGGTGCCGCCGAGGTCGACCTCGGCGGTGTCGAGCGGGGCCAGCGCCTTCTTCACCTGCGCGGCCGTCCAGCCGGTCCACCACTTGAGGTCGGAGAGGGGCGCGGGCCCGAACGCCCGCAGCCACCGTTCGACCAGTTCGGTGCGGGCGTCGTCGGCGGGCATCGGCGCGATGCCGTCCGGCAGCCACGTCTCGACGGGCGCCCACCGGTACTGGCTGCTCGTCCACGACCCGTTCGGACGGCCGCGCACGATGCGGCCCGCGCAGCCGAGGACGACCAGCACCCACGTGGTGATGCCGGTGGGCCTCGAGTAGGACTTGCCGGGCGCCGGATCCACCCGCGTGCGCAGCAGCGGCTCGTCTGCGCCGAGCTGCGCGCCGGTCGCCTCACCGCGCGCCAGCAGCGCCCGGTGCGCGGCCTCCTCGACTTCGGTGAACCACGCGACGATGTCGGTGATGCCCGGGTCCCGCTCGAGGAGGCCCTTCTCGATCATGCGGGCGTACGTGGCGCGCTGCTTGACCGCGAGCGCGTCGGCCGTGGACGCCTGCAGGACGGGCACGAGCTCGGTGGGCGCGACGAACATCGTGCGCCGCATCGCCAGCATCCGCAGCAGCGTCCGGTCGTCGTACAGGGCGCGCTCCACCGCCGCCGGGGTCGCCCGCACGGCGCGCGCCGCGACGGACAGGAACACCGTCGCCGGGTCGGTGGCGTGCAGGACGACCATGGAGCGGGCGATGTCCAGGACGTCGTCGGTCCTGGACATCGCGGCCAGCCGGTGCCGTCGCCCGAGCCGGGCCCGCCGCTCCGCGACGCTGATCGAACGCATGTACGAGAGTGTACGCCGCTCAGCCGTTCGCGGTGATCTCGACGACGACCTGTTCCTGCGTCACCGACTTCACCGAGACGTCGAAGCCCTCGGCCTCCTCGCCCTGCTCGCCGTCGCCGACCGGGAGGGTGATGTTGTTGCCCTCGATCGCGAGGGTGACGGTCTCGCCCTGGACGCTGACGAGTTCGGCGTCCACGCCGAGGATCGACGCGCTGGCCTCGACGCCGCGGTCGAAGGTGACGGTGCAGGAGTTCACGCCGCAGTCGGTCTCGGCGTTCGTCCCGCCGCACGCGGCGAGGGCGCCGAGGGGCAGCAGGAGAACGGGGAGGATGGCCAGCTTCCGCCGGGCAAGGGAGTTGGTCATGAGGGGAGTCTATGAGGGCGGCGCCCGGCCGGTCGCCCTCCGGCAGGCTGAACTTCGCGATGCGAAAGTAGTACCGGACGGTGACGCTCGCGGGGCGCGGCCCGGCTGGAACGGCGGGCACCCCCGTGATCTTCTGGACCCTGTGGAGGAGGACGCCGCCGCGCCCGGCGGGCTCGTCGTGTGCGCCGCGCTGCGCCTGGAGGCCCGCGCGGTGCGGCGCGGCCTCGCCCGCGCGCCCGTCGTGGTCGTCGGCTACCGGGCCCGCCGCGGGCCGCCCGCGGCCGGCGGGGTGCTCGCGGTGGTGGGGTTCGGCGGCGCGCTGGACGCGCGGCTGCGCCCCGGGGACGTGCTGGTCGCGGGCGAGGTCCGGGGCGCCGGGCCGCCGGTGCCCTGCCTCCGGCCGCAGGCCCTCGCGGACGCCCTGGCGGAGGAACTGGCCGGCGCACCGGCGGGGGAGCGGGCCGGGGCGGGCGCCGGGGTGCTGGTCGGGCCGCTGCTGACCTCCCCGGACGTCGTCGGCGGCGCCGGACGGGCCCGGCTGGCCGCGCAGGGCGCGCGCGCCGTCGACATGGAGACGGCGGTGCTCGCGGCGGCGGCGCCGGGCCGTCCCATCGCGGCCGTCCGGGTGATCGTGGACGGGCCGCGCCGGCCGCTGTGGAGCCCGGGGACGCTCGTCCGGGGCGCGGCCGCCTGGCGGACCCTGGCGCGCATCGGCCCGGCCCTGGAGCGCTGGGCGGCGGCACCGGACGGCCGGTAGCGCGTCAGGACGGGAGCAGGGGGGACGCGGGGATCAACCGACCGCGCGGGCGGCCGCGGCGGCCCGCACCTCGGGTTCCTCGGCCACGTCGTGATGCAGGCGTTGCAGGCGCAGGCGCGTGTCGCGGGTGAGCGGCGCGGACCGCGCGGCCTCCTCGCGGACGTCGGACTCGCAGTCCCACAGGCCCTCGACGGCGTAGGACTCGGCGGTGTGCGGCGCGGTGCGGGTGAGCGCGGCCAGCAGGCGCGGCCGCAGGTAGGCGTAGGTGGATTCGGTCCAGGCGTTCTTCAGCAGCGGGACGGCCTCGCCGGCGCGCAGCCGGCCGAGGCCCTCGACGGGACTCACGGCCCCGCCCCATTCGCGTTTCTCGACCGTCTCGCGTAGTTCGTCCATCAGCAGGGGGATGTCCTGCCGGGTTCCGTGGCGCGCGAGGATCCGCAGCCCCATGTCCTCGCACCCGCCCTTCGCCGCGGCCCACGCGCGCGCCCGCGGCAGCGTCTCCGGCCCGTACTGCGTCAGCGCCCGGCACACCGCCGCGCCGAACCGTCCGGGACGCTCCGGCAGCATCTCCTCGGCGAGGTCGAGCAGCGCGAGCGTCCGTCGCCGCCCCAGCTCGAAGATCGCCGGGACCGTGCCGGGACCGCGCCGCCGGGCCAGCTCGAGCAGTTCCGCCTCGGTGCGCGCGGCCAGGTCCGCCCCGTCGCCCGCCGGGCCGCGCGTCCCGCCCGCCGGCGCCGGCCGCCACGGGAGACCGGCCGCCCGCGCCCGCGCCCGCAGCATCGCCCTGTCGCGGGCCCGCTCGCGGTTGCGCCCCAGCGCGTCGGCGATCCGCGGCTGCCGCGCCGCCCACGCGTCGATCACCGGGTTCTGCTCCGCGGGCACCAGCTGCTCGAGGTCGCCGTCGTCGCAGCGGGTCGCGACGACCTCGTCCAGCCCGAGCGTCAGCGCCGGGTCGCCCAGCTCGATCAGCTCCACCAGCGCGTCGAACCAGTGCGCGCCCTCCTCGGCGTACCGCCGCAGCGGCGCGGCGGCCTCCCGCCGGCTCAACCGCACCAGGTCCGACAGCACCTGCAACGCGAGCTGGACCCGCCACGGGTCCTCGTCGACATGGTCGGACGGATGGAACAGATGCTCGGCCACCGGCCCCGCCGGAAGCTCCAGATCCACCAGCAACCGGGCGTAGTACAGGCCCCGCGACTCGCATTGCGGGTCCCACCGGGGATCCCTGCGGATGCAGTCGTAGACGTACTCGCCCGAACCGGGCCTGTCCGCCGCGCGGCGCGCGGCCCTGCCGAGTCCTCGCTGCAGCTGTCCGTGCAGCGTCCTCGCCGATTCCATCACGACTTCATTGCTCACCTCAGCAGAATGCGCACTGGACCAGATAACGGGCAAGTGCTTTACCGCAGGTAGTCATGTCCGTCACAGCGTGCGCTGCGCCGCCCAGGACGCGTGCAGGTCGGCGTAGACCCCCGGCCGGGACACCAGCTCCGCGTGCGGCCCGCGCTGCACGATACGTCCCGCCTCGAACACGATGACCTCGTCGGCCGCCTCCGCCGTGGACAGCCGGTGCGCGATGGCGATCGCCGTGCGGCCCCGCGTGACGCCGTCCAGGGCGCGCTGGATCCGCACCTCCGTCGCCGGGTCGACCGCCGACGTCGCCTCGTCCAGCACCAGCAGGTCCGGGTCGGCGATGTAGGCGCGGGCCAGCGCGACGAGCTGCCGCTCGCCCGCCGACAGCGACTCGCCGCGCTGCCCGACGGGCGTCTCCAGGCCCTTCGGGAGCCCGTCGAGCCAGTCGGCCAGCCCCAGCTCCGCCAGCGCGCGCGCCAGGTCGTCGTCCGTCGCGTCCGGACGCCCGTACCGGATGTTGTCGGCGAGCGACGCGTCGAACAGGAAGCCGTCCTGCGGCACCATCACGATCCGCTCCCGCAGCGACGAGAACCGCACCCGGTCCAGCGGCACCCCGTCCACCAGCACCCGCCCGGACGTCGGGTCCATCAGCCGGGTGAGGAGCTTCGCGAACGTCGTCTTGCCCGACCCGGTCTGCCCGACGATCGCGACGCGGCTGCGCGGCGCGATCGCCGCGTCCACGTCGTGCAGGACGGGCGGCCCGCCGGGGTAGGCGAACCCCACGGACTCGAACCGCACCTCGATCGGGCCGCGCGGCAGCGTCTCGCCGTCCTCGCCCGGGTCCGCGACGTCCGGGACGACGTCGAGCACGCCCAGCACCCGCCGCCACCCGGCGATCGCGTTCTGCGCCTGGTTGAACACCTCGGTCGCGGTCTGCATGGGGCTGACGAACAGCGTCACCAGGAACAGGAACGCCACCAGCTCCCCGGCCGTCAGGTCCCCGGCGACGCCCAGCAGCACCCCGGCGACCACCACCGCCGCCGTCGCGATCGCCGCGACCAGCTCGCTCACCGGGAACGTCAGCGCCACCATCGCCTGCGCGCGCGTCTGCGCGACGCGGTGCGCGTCCACCGTCTCGTCCACGCGCCGCCCGGTGCGCTCCTCCACCGCGTGCGCGCGGATGACCGGGGCGCCCACCACCGACTCGCTCACCGCCGCCAGCAGGTCGCCCATCCGCTCCCGCACCCGCATGTACGCCGCGGAGATGATCCGCTGGAAGCGGCGCAGCGCGAACGCCAGCGGCAGGAACGCCAGCCACACCAGCAGCGCGAGCTGCCACGAGTACACCAGCATCAGGACGCTCGCCACGACCAGCTGCCCGATCGAGACGATGAACATCAGCCCGCCCGACTGCATGAACTGGCTGATCTGGTCGACGTCGCCCGTCACCCGCGACACCAGCGACCCGCGGCGCTCCCCGCTCTGGGTGAGCATCGACAGGTCGTGCACGTGCCGGAACGCCTTCACGCGCAGCGTCGCCAGCCCGCCCTCGGACGTCTTGTACAGCCGCACGTTCATCAGGTACGACGCCACCGCCGTCACCAGCACCGCAACCGCGCACACCAGCACGGCCGTGCGGATGAACCCGATGTCGGGCCCGCCCGTGCCGCCCGTGCCGCCGAGGCCCTTGTCGATCGTCTGCTGGACGGCGATCGGCACCACCACGCGTCCCGCCGTGGACACCAGCGCCAGCAGCAGCGTCACGGGCAGGCCCGCCGTGAACTCGGGGCTCAGCCGCATCCCGCGCCGCAGCGTGCCGAGCGCGCCCTCGTCCGTCGCGTCGTCGAGGCCGCGCGGGGCCCCGGCCGCCCTCTCGGGGGTGTTCAGAACCGTCATGCCAGGGCCTCCTCGCCGCCCTCGACGGCGGTGCCGTCCAGGTCCCGCTCGCCTTCCGTCTCGTCGTAGGCGTTCACGAGGTCGCGGTAGCCCTCGGACGTCTCCAGCAGCTCGGCGTGCGTGCCGCGTCCCGTCACCCGGCCGTGCTCGAGGTAGACGACCTCGTCGGCCAGCGCGATCGTCGCCTTCCGGTACGCGACGACGACCACGCTCGAGCCGCTCCCCGCGCCCTCGCCGTCCGCGCCGTGTTCGCGCAGGTTCCGCAGGATGCGCGCCTCGACCTGCGGGTCGACGGCCGACGTCGCGTCGTCCATCACCAGCAGCCGGGGCCGCCGGATCAGCGCGCGCGCCAGCACCAGCCGCTGCCGCTGCCCGCCCGACAGCGTCGCGCCCCGCTCCCCGACCCGCGTGTCCAGGCCGTCGGGCAGCGCCGCCACGAACCCGTCGGCCTGCGCGAGCCGCAGCGCCTCCCAGACCCGCTCGTCCGGCGCGTCCAGCCCGAGCGTCACGTTGCCGCGGACGGTGTCGTCGAACAGGAACGTCTGCTGCGGGACGAGCGCGACCGTCTCGGCGACGCCGCCGCGCCGCACGTCCCGCAGGTCGACGCCGTCCAGCAGGACCGAGCCGTCCGCCGGGTCCACCAGCCGGACGAGCAGCGACGTCAGCGTCGACTTCCCGGAGCCGGTCGGCCCCACCACCGCGACGGTGCGGCCCGGCTCGACGGAGAACGACACGTCGTGCAGGACGTGCCGCGGCCCGCTCCCGTTCGCGTTCGCGTGGCCGTTCGTGTTCGCGTCGCCGGTCGCGGTCCCGTGCCCGTTCTCGCTCAGGTCGGCGTGCTCGTCGGTCTCGTACGCGAACCGGACGCCCCGGACCTCCATCGCCGCGGCCGTCCCGCCGGCCCGGCCGGGCGCCTCGTCCCCGTACGGCAGCGACCCGGTCGCGTCCAGCACGCCCCGGACCCGCTCCCAGCCGACGACGCTGCGCGGCACCTCCGCCAGCACCCAGCCGAGCGCGCGGATCGGCCACGACAGCAGCGTGAACAGGTACGCCACGTGCACCAGGTCGCCCGCGGTCATCGCGCCCGCCTCCAGCCGCAGCGACCCGATCAGCAGGACGGCCAGCACGCCCAGGTTCGGCAGCGCCTCCAGCACCGGGTCGAACAGGCCGCGCAGCCGCCCGACGGCGACGTTGGCGTCCCGCAGCTCGTTGGCGGCCGCCGCGAACCGCTCCGTCTCGGCCGTCTCCCGGCCGAGGGTCTTGACCACCAGGCCGCCCTCGAAGCTCTCGTGCGCGACCTCGCTGACCTCGGCGCGCAGCCGCTGCGCGTGCGTCGCCACCGGCGCCAGGCGGCGCTGGTACAGCACGTTCACCAGCGCGATCGCGGGGAAGATCAGGAACCCGACGGCGGCGACCGCGACATCGGTGAGCAGGATCGACACCGCCGAGATCAGCAGCATGAACACCACGCCGACCGCCATCGGCAGCGGCGCGATCGGCGCCCACGCGGCCTCCACGTCGGCGTTGGCGTTCGACAGCAGCTGCCCGGTCGGGTGCCGGTGGTGCCAGGCCAGCGGCAGCCGCAGGTACTGCCGGGTCACCTCGCGGCGGTACTTCGCCTGCATCCGGTACTGCATCAGCCCCGCGTAGAAGCGGCGCCCGGCCACGCCCAGGGCCTTGAGCGCCGCCACCCCGACGATCGCCGCCGAGGCGGCCGCGAGCGCCCCCGCGGCGGCCCGTCCCTCCTCGAACGCGGGCAGGACGACGTCCTCGGTCACGATGCCGAGCACCTCGGCCGTCGCCACGGTCATCGCCGCGTACAGGGCGCTGGCGAGCACCGACAGCGCGAACACCCGCGGCTCCGCCCGCACGGCGACCCACAGCACGCGCATCCCCTCCCGGAGGACGGGCGGGCTGACACGTCTGGACGCAGGCGACACGGCGACTCCTCGATCACGGCGGGAGCCCGGAAAAGCGCACCCCGCGGCCGGACGGCGGGGGACTGCGGGCCCGGATATTCCCTACCATGCGGGTACGCCCCTTATTCCCGGCTCGTCGGGCGGGGCCTACGATCGTCCGATGCGAAGCACCGCGCACGAAGGGCCCGCCCGCCGCGAACGGCGGCTGCTGGCCGACGCGCTGGACGCGGCCGGGCCCGAGGCGCCGACCCTCTGCGAGGGCTGGGACGCCCGGGACCTCACGGCACACCTGGTCGTCCGGGAGGGGCGCCCGGACGCGGCCGTCGGAATACTGCTGCCCCCGCTGTCCTTCTACGAGCGGCGAGTCCGCAGTCGGGCGGCGGACGTCCCGTTCGACCGGCTCGTCGACCGATTCCGGCAGGGCCCGCCGAAGTACTCCCCGTTCGCGCTTCCCGGCGTGGAGGAAAACGCCAACGCCGTCGAGTTCTTTGTCCACCATGAGGACGTCCGGCGGGCCGGCGCGGGCGCCGAGCCCCGCGAGATCTCGCCGGATCTCGAGGAAGTCCTCTGGCGACGGATAAAAATTGCCCGCTTTGTCCTAAGAAATGTTCACGTGGAGGTAACGTTCGTGCGCCCCGACGGGCGGGCCGCCCGCGTCTCGCGCGGCCCCCGCGGAGCGCGCGACGGCGCCCCCGGCGGCGCGGGCGCGGCCTCCGGCGGAGTGCGCGTACACGGCCCGGTCGGCGAACTCGTCCTGTGGGCGCTCGGCCGCCGCGACGTCGCCGACGTGCGCCTCGAAGGCGACACGGACTCTGTCAAGACCCTGACCGAGACCGGTTGGAGTCTTTAACGGGCAGGTAACGGCAAGGTTCGCCGAGAGGAGAAACACAGGGGCTTGCGGCTCCTCCGCTTTACGCGGAAGCGGTGATACGGTGGGGCCGTCGGTTGCAGTCGTGGTTCTCGATCGTTTGTCAGACGCCCGCGGACTGATGGCAGCGGGCGTTTTGGCTTTTCCGGGACCGTACCGGGGGCGAGGGCGTGCCGCAGCGACCGCGCCGGGCCCGCGAGGTGTGGGCCCATGTTTTGCCGCAAGGAGAAAGACATGCCCCAGCAGGGCACCGTGAAGTGGTTCAACGCCGAGAAGGGCTTCGGCTTCATCGCCGTCGACGGCGGTGGACCGGACGTCTTCGTGCACTACTCGGCGATCCAGACCTCCGGGTACCGCACTCTGGACGAGAACCAGCGCGTCCAGTTCGAGGTGACGCAGGGTAACCGGGGTCCGCAGGCCGACCAGGTCGTCCCCCTGTAACACCCGAAGTCGTACGTCAGGGCCCGCCGCCCCGCTCCCGGGGACGGCGGGTCCTTTCGTGTCCCGGCCCGTGTTCCGGCTCGTGTCCCGGCCCGTGTCCCGACACGCCGCGCGCGTCCGCCCGGGGGTCGTGCGGCGCACCGCGCCGCAGCGGGCACAATGGACACCATGTCGGTTCCACCGTCCAACCTGGACCCCAAGATCGCCGATCGCCTCAAGCGGAGCGCCGACGGTCTCGTCCCCGCCATCGCCCAGCAGTACGACACCGGCGAGGTGCTCATGCTGGCCTGGATGGACGACGAGGCCCTCCACCGCACCCTCACCACCGGCCGCTGCACCTACTGGTCGCGCAGCCGCGGGGAGTACTGGGTGAAGGGCGAGAGCTCCGGGCATCAGCAGTGGGTCAAGTCGGTCGCGCTCGACTGCGACGGCGACGCGATCCTCGTGAAGGTCGACCAGGTCGGCGCCGCCTGCCACACCGGGGACCGCACCTGCTGGGACGCCGACGTCCTGGACGCCGTCGTCGGGGAACGTCCCGCCGACGGATCATGACCCCCGGGCGGGAACGCGGGCTCACCGCCCTGCTGTGCGCCGCCGGCGCCGGGCTCGTCCTGCTCGCCGCCGGGCGGACCTGGGCGACCGTCACGGCCGACGGGGCCATCACCCCGTTCACCCGGGAACTGACCGGCGGCGCCCTCGGCGGCGCGCCCGGCGCGCTCGGCTGGGCCGGACTCGCCGGCCTCGCCGCCCTGTTCGCCACCCGAGGCCGCGTCCGCGCCGCCGTCGGCGCCCTCATCGCGCTGTTCGGCGTCGGCATCGGCTACGCGGCCGCCATGGCCGCGCGCGGGTCCCACGTCGCCGCCGAGGCCGGCGACGAGAGCGCCCTGCTCAAGCTCGGCGCCGACCCGTCCGTGCACGTCAACGCGTGGTGGACGGTGTCGGTCGCGGGCGGCGTCCTGCTCGTCGCCGCCGGGCTGGTCACGCTGCTGCGCGGCGCCCGCTGGCCGGGCATGTCCGCCCGCTACGAGCGCACCGGCACCGCCGCGCCCGGACCGCGCCGCGCACCGGCGGGCGACGACCCGTCCGCGATGTGGAAGTCGCTCGACCGCGGCGAGGACCCGACCGACGCCGCCGAGGACGAACCCGGGGATCCCCCGGCGCCCGTCCGGGACGGCGAGGGCGCGGCGGCCCGGAACGGCGGATCGTGAGCGCGGGCGGCGCCCGGCTCGTCCTGGTCGCCGAGCACGACGCCGCCGTCGCCGAACTCCAGCGCCGCTACCTCGCCCGCGAGGGCCTGCGGGTGCGGATCGAGCCCGACCCCGGCCGCGCGCCCGCCGCGGCCGCGCGCGCCCGGCCCGACGCCGTCGTCCTCGACCTTTCAGCCGCCGCCCGCCCCGCCGACCTGTACCGCCGCACCGCCGACGCGGCCGATCCCGCGCCCGTCGTCGTGACCGGCGGCCCCCCGGGCGGCCCCCGCACCACCGCGCCCCGCCCGCGGCGCGTCGAGCGGCCCTTCGCCCCGCGCGTCCTCGTCGCGGCCGTCACCGACGCCCTGCGCGGCGCCGCGGCCCGGCCGGGCGCCGTGGCCGGCCCGCTGCGCGCCGGGCCGCTCGCCCTCGACCCGCACCGCCGCACCGCCGCCGTCGGCGAACGCCGCGTCGTCCTCACCGGCACCGAGTCCGACCTGCTCGAGTTCCTGATGACCAATCCCGGCCGGGTCTTCACCCGCGAGCAGCTCCTCGACGCCGCCTGGGGGCCGGGCGCGGGCGCCGGGAGCCGCACCGTGGACGTCCACATCGCCCAGCTCCGCGCCAAGCTCGGCGTCGGCGCCCACCACGACGGCCCCATCCGCACCGTCCGCGGCGTCGGCTACGTCCTCGACGCCTGACCACGGCCGTGCGCTCCCGAGGGCGCCTGCCGCGCCGTGGCGGCTCGTGGCGGCCTCGGGGCCGGTCGGCGCGCGCGGACGCCGTGTCGTGCGGCCCGGGTGCCTCTACGCTGGGCGCATGACCGCGCACGCGCATCCGTCGGCGCCGCCGAGGCGGCGGGTCCGGGCCCTGCTGCCGCACGCCGCCGTGCTCGCCGGGGCCGCGGCCGGCGCGACGCTCGTCGCGTTCGTGGACCCGAACGAGGCGGGCCACTACCCGTCGTGCCCGTTCCTCACGCTGACCGGGCTCTACTGCCCCGGCTGCGGCATGACCCGGATGGTGCACGCCCTGACGCACGGCGACGTGGGCACCGCCTTCGGGCTCAACCCGCTGCTGTTCCTGCTGCTGCCCGTCTTCGGCTACCTGTACGGGCGGTGGGCCGTGCTCAGCGCGCGCGGGCGGCCGATGCGGTCCGCGCTGTTCCGCCCCGTGCCCGTCTTCACGTTCCTGGGCGTGATCGTCGTCTACTGGGTGCTGCGGAACCTGCCGTTCGCGCAGGCCCTCGCGCCCTGACCGGAACCTGACCGCCCTGCTGCGAGAAGCGTCCGGAAGGGCGGCTACGATCGGTGCACGGATCGACCTGAAATAGGGGGCCTGTCACCTTGAGTGTTTTGGACGAGATCATCGAGGGCGTCCGTGCCGATCTCGCCGACAGGCAGCGCGAGGTCCCGCTCGACGCCCTCAAGGAGAAGGCGTCGACCGCCCCGCCGCCCCGGGACGCGCTGGCCGCGCTGCGCGGCCCCGGCGTCTCGGTGATCGCCGAGGTCAAGCGCAGCAGCCCGTCCAAGGGCGCGCTCGCCGCCATCGCCGACCCCGCCGCGCTGGCCCGCGACTACGAGGCCGGCGGCGCGAAGGTCATCAGCGTGCTGACCGAGCGGCGCCGGTTCGGCGGCAGCCTCGCCGACCTCGCCGAGGTCCGCGCCAACGTCGACGTCTGCGTCCTGCGGAAGGACTTCATCGTCACCTCCTACCAGCTGTGGGAGGCGCGGGCTCACGGCGCCGACATGGCGCTGCTGATCGTCGCCGCCCTCGAGCAGGACGCCCTGGTGTCGCTGATCGAGCGCGCCGAGTCGATCGGGCTCGTCCCGCTCGTCGAGGTCCACACCGAGGAGGAGGCGGAGCGGGCCGCGGCGGCCGGCGCCAAGGTCATCGGCGTCAACGCCCGCGACCTGCGCACGCTGCAGGTCGACCGCGGCGTGTTCGCCCGGGTCGCGCCGCTGCTGCCCAAGGGGGCGGTGAAGATCGCCGAGTCCGGCGTGCGCGGCCCGCACGACCTGCTGTCCTACGCGTCCTCCGGCGCCGACGCGGTGCTGGTGGGGGAGAGCCTGGTGATCGGCCGCGACCCGCGCGCCGCCGTCGCCGACCTCGTCGCCGCCGGTGCGCACCCCGCGCTCCGGCAGAGCGGCTGACGGCGGAACGGTAGGGTACGGCCATGCAGGTCGAACCGCTGCACGAGCGATGGCGGGCCCGGTCCATTTCTCGCTGACCGGACACATCCCCACACGCCACGACAGGACACGTGCTCTCATGACCACCGACACCGCGGGCGCCGCCGTGCCCGACGCCCTGCCGGACGCGCAGGGCCGCTTCGGGCCCTTCGGCGGGCGGTTCGCCCCCGAGGCGCTGATGGCGGCGCTCGACGAACTCACCCGCGAGTTCGAGACCGCCAAGCACGACCCCGCGTTCACCGCGGAGCTCGACGGGCTCCTCGCGAACTACGCGGGCCGCCCCAGCCTGCTGACCGAGGCGAAGCGGTTCTCCGAGCACGCGGGCGGCGCCCGTGTGCTGCTCAAGCGCGAGGACCTCAACCACACCGGCTCGCACAAGATCAACAACGTGCTGGGGCAGGCGCTGCTCACCCGCCGGATGGGCAAGACCCGCATCATCGCCGAGACCGGTGCCGGCCAGCACGGCGTCGCCACCGCCACCGCCGCGGCCCTGCTCGGCCTCGACTGCACCGTCTACATGGGCGAGGTCGACACCGAGCGGCAGGCCCTGAACGTCGCGCGGATGCGGATGCTCGGCGCCGAGGTCGTCCCGGTCCCCACCGGAAGCCGCACCCTCAAGGACGCCGTCAACGAGGCGTTCCGCGACTGGGTCGCCAGCGTCGACCACACCCACTACTGCATCGGCTCCACCATGGGCCCGCACCCGTTCCCGATGATGGTCCGCGAGTTCCACCGGGTCATCGGCGCGGAGGCGCGGCGGCAGTGCCTCGAGCTGACCGGCGCGCTCCCGGACGCCGTCGTCGCCTGCGTCGGCGGCGGCTCCAACGCGATCGGCGCGTTCCACGCGTTCGTCCCGGACGAGTCCGTCCGGCTGTACGGGTTCGAGGCCGGCGGCGACGGCGTCGGCACCGGCCGGCACGCCGCGACCCTCACCGGCGGCTCCCTCGGCGTCATCCACGGCATGCGCACCTACCTGCTGCAGGACGACGACGGGCAGACCCTCGAGACCCACTCGATCTCCGCTGGGCTCGACTACCCCGGCGTCGGCCCCGAGCACGCCTGGCTGCACCATTCCGGCCGCGCCGAGTACCGGGAGATCACCGACGCCGAGGCGATGGACGCGTTCGCGCTGCTGTGCCGCACCGAGGGGATCATCCCCGCGATCGAGTCCGCGCACGCCCTCGCCGGCGCCCTCAAGGTCGGCGCCGAGCTCGGCCCGGACGCCACGATCGTCGTCTGCCTGTCCGGGCGCGGCGACAAGGACATGCACACGGCCGCCACCCACTTCGGCCTGATGCCCGAAGGGGAGGGCCGGTGACAGCCAAGACCGCCTACGACAAGGCCCGGGCCGAGGGACGCGCCGCGCTCGTCGGCTACCTGCCCGTCGGGTTCCCCACCTTCGAGGGCGCGATCGAGGCCGCCAAGACGATGGTCGACGCGGGCTGCGACGTCATCGAGCTCGGCCTGCCCTACACCGACCCGATGATGGACGGCCCCGTCATCCAGGACGCCGTCCACCGGGCCCTCGTCGGCGGCTTCCGCGTCGCCGACGTGTTCCGCACCGTCGAGGCCGTCGCCGCCACGGGCGTCCCGACGCTCGTCATGACCTACTGGAACCCGGTCGACCGCTACGGCGTCGACGCGTTCGCCCGCGACCTGGCGTCCGCCGGCGGGGCCGGGCTCATCACCCCGGACCTCACCCCGGAGGAGGGCGGCGACTGGCTCGCCGCGTCCGACGCGCACGACCTCGACCGGGTGTTCCTGGTCGCGCTCAGCTCCACCGACGAGCGCATCGAGACGATCACCAGCGTCAGCCGCGGGTTCGTCTACGCCGCCTCGCTGATGGGCGTCACCGGCACCCGCAACGCCGTCGACACCGGCGCGCCGCGCCTCGTCGAGCGCACCCGCGCGCTCATCGACAAGGGCGGCGCGGACCTGCCCGTCGGGCTCGGCCTCGGGGTGAGCGACGGCGCCCAGGCCGCCGAGGTCGCCGGGTTCGCCGACGGCGTCATCGTCGGCACGGCGTTCGTCCGCCGCCTCCTCGACGCCCCCGACCTCGCCACCGGCCTCGCGGACCTGCGCGCCCTCACCGAGGACCTCGCGGCCGGCGTCCGCCGCGGCGCCTGACCGCCCGCCGGAGCACGACCGGACGCACGACGGGACGTCCCCGGGAACCGCCCGCGCGGCGGTTCCCGGGGACGTTTCGCATCCTTCCGGGAACGAACGGGCGGCGCCGATCGGTTGATGCTTGTGGGACCGCCGCACTCCCGTAGGGTGTGTTCGCCAGCGGAGGCGGTCCCGGAGGATCACGATGACGCAAGAGATGACGGCGGAGGAGCGCGACGGCGCGGCGGCCAGGGAGCCGGCGCGCCCGATGTGGTTCCTGGCGTCGGCCTGGCTGCTGACGATCGCCGGGCTCGGGATCTCCGGCTACCTCACCGTGACGCACTACGACGAGGCGGCGCTGGTGTGCTCGGCCTCGTCGACGATCGACTGCCACGCGGTCACGTCCAGCGAGTACGCGGCCCTGCTCGGCATCCCGATGCCGTTCCTCGGGCTCGCCTTCTTCGTCGGGTTCGCCGCGCTGATCACCCCGTGGGCGCTGCGGTCCCCGTGGCCGCCGTTGCGCTGGGGACGGATCGCGAGCACGTCGGTCGGCGTGCTGTTCGTCGTCTATCTCGTGACCGTCGAACTCGCGGTGCTGCATAAGATCTGCCTGTGGTGCACCGGTGTGCACGTCATCGCTACCCTGCTCTTCGTCCTCGTTCTGTTCGACGAATTCCGGCGGATCGGTCAGGTCGACTAGCGGGACGCGCCGGCCGATCCGGCCGGCGGGACGACCGGCAGGGACGACCGAACCGCCGGGACCGCGCCGCCCCACCCGGCGCGGCCCCCCACGCATAGGAGTGTCCATGAGCAAGGCCGCACGGGAGCGGTCCGCGCGGGAGCGCCTGGCCGCCGAGCGCAAGCGGCAGGCCGCGCGGGCGAAGCAGCGGCGGCTGCTCGCCATCGTCATCGGGTCGGTGGTCGCGGTGGCCGTCGTGGTCGTCGGCACCGTTCTGATCATCGAGCAGCGGAACAAGAACAACACCGCCGTCGCGCACGAGGGCAGACTCGCCCCGCTGACCCGGCAGGACGACGGCTCGGTCGTGATGGCCCAGCCGGGCGTGGAGAAGCCGGTCCTTGAGGTCTTCGAAGACTTCCAGTGCCCCATCTGCAAGGACTTCGAAGAGGCCACCGGCGAGACGATCGAGAAGCTCGCGCTCGACGGCAAGGTCAAGGTCGTCTACCGGCCGTTCCACCTGTTCGGCCAGCAGCAGGACCCGATCAAGATCAACTCGCTGCGGTCGGCGAACGCGGCGCTCTGCGCGCCCGCCGACAAGTGGATCTCCTACCACGACGCGCTGTTCGAGTTCCAGCCGCGCGAGGGCAGCGAGGGCTTCGCGCCCGACGACCTCGTCAAGTGGGGCCGTGACGTCGGCATCACCGACCCCAACTGGGAGTCGTGCGTGCGCGACATGAAGCAGGAGGCGAAGGTCCAGCAGATGACGACGTACGCGCTCGAGCAGCGCGGCGTCGAGGGCACGCCCTCGATCTTCCTGGACGGCAAGCAGCTCGACAACGGCATCGCGATGAACCCCGCGACGCTGCGCGCCACCGTCGACGCCGCCGCCGCGGCCGCCCCGTCGCAGTCGCCGTCCGCGCGCGCCGGCCCGGCGATCGTCGGCAGTGCGCCGATTGTCCGCCGTGCCGCCCTTACCGGCGCGTCGCGGTCGCGGTTCGCGGCCGC